>NZ_JBGCCA010000006.1:0-222071 GCF_041261265.1 Streptacidiphilus sp. MAP12-33 | reverse complement strand
AACGGCCTGAACGGCCTGAACGGCCTGAACGGCCTGAACGGCCTGAACGGCCTGAACGGCCTGAACGGCCTGAACGGCCTGAACGGCCTGAACGGCCTGAACGGTTACGCCTCCGAGGGCGCGTCCGGCCAGCCCAGCAGCCTTGCGCCGAACACGGCGGTCTCCAGGGTGTAGCGCTGCAGCGCGTCGTCCGGGTCGAGGCCGGTGAGCCGGACGATGTGGGCGATCCGGTAGGCCAGCGCCCGCACACTCAGGCCGAGGCGGCGCGCCGCCTCGGCCGTGACGTAGCGGGACTCGGCGTAGGCGGTCAGCGTCTCCAGCAGCGGCTGGGCACCGCCGCGCGCCTTGCTCAGCGGGCCCAGCACGCTGCGCACCAGCTGCTCCAGGGCCTCGCGGTCGCGCAGCAGCACCGGCAGCACCAGCAGGTCGGCGGCGTGCAGCAGCCGGTCCGGCAGGCCGAGCTGGTCGGCCTGCTCCAGGGCGGAGCGCGCCTCCTCGTAGGAGTGGACGACGCCGCCGGGCCCGCTGTGCGGGCGGCCGATGACGACCCGTCGCCCCTGGGTCAGCTCGGCGAAGGCCTTGACCGCCGCGTCCTCCCCGGGGCCGGACGGCACGATGCAGACCAGCCGTCCGTGTTTGACCGCGAGCAGCACCTCCTGCTCGCCGAAGCGGCCCAGCAGTTGCCGTTCCAGAGCCCGCACCAGCGGGTCGTCCAGGTCGTAGCCGTCACCCGCGGCCACCGCGACGACGTGCGCGCAGGCCAGGTTGATGCCGAACCGCTCGGCGTGCTCGGCCAGCCGGCCCAGGTCGCTGCGGCTGCTCAGCAGGTCCGCGACGAACTCGCGCCGTCCCGCCTCCTCGCGGCGCAGCCGCTCGCGGTAGGCGCGGCCGTGTCCGGCGGCGAGCGCCGCCACTCCGGCGCGCAGCGCGGACAACGAGGCCACGTCGAGGGTCCGGCCCTCCCAGACCTTGCCGGTGACGGCGAGCCGGTCATCGATCAGCTCGGCGAGCCCGCGGCCCTCCTCGGCGGCGCGGTCGCCGTGGTCGCGCAGTGCGTCCAGCTCCTCGCGCCGCAGGCGGCGGCCACTGCGGGCCACATCCTCCAGCAGGGCCGTCCACTCGGCGTCCTCCCCGGACGGCGCGGGCATACCCGACTCAGCTCTGGCGGTGGCCAACTCCCGCTTCCTCCCCCGTGTGCACAGCGACAGCGACGGGAAAGCGTACCCGGCGCACCGTGGACGCACGACATTCCGGGCGGGGCGGGTTGCTGTCGGCCGCCTACTGCCAGCCCGCCGAGGACGGGTGGTACGCCCACCTGCACACCAACCGGGCCCATCCGCACGTCGAGCACCTGGGCAGCGTGGACGCGGTCCGTGAGCGGCTCGCGGACCTGACCGCGCACGTGCGCGAGGAGTTGCTGGCACTGTGCCCGGGCGGCGCCCAGACGGAGGACAACCTCAACGCCAGCCGACCGCTGGACGAGGCCCTGCTCGACCGGGGCGTCCGGATGCGCACCCTCTATGTCGACAGCGTGCGCGCCCACGCGCCGAGCGTCGCGTACGCGAACTGGCTGAGCGGACGCGGCGGACAGACGCGGACGGTGGCGGCTCTCCCGCTGCGGATGATCATCACCGACCGCGAGTGCGCGCTCGTCCCGGCCAACCCCGAGCGCAGCGAGGAGGGCGCCGTGCTGCTGCGCGGTCCCGGCACGGTCGCCGGTCTGTGCGCGCTCTTCGACAACCTGTGGGCCACCGGGACCCCGCTCGGCGAGCAGGTGCCCGCTTCCGAGGAGGAGCTCGGCCGGCAGGAGCGCGAGGTGCTGCGGCTGCTCGCCCAGGGCCTGACCGACGAGGCGGTGGCCGTCCGCCTCGGAGTCTCCCTGCGCACGACCCGCCGCATCACGGCCAAGCTGATGGAGCACCTCAACGCCAAGAGCCGTTTCCAGGCGGGCATGCGCGCGAGCGAGCTCGGGCTGCTCTGACCCGGCGTCCGCGCTACTGGTGCGTCGAGGACGTCAGGTGGGCGAAGACGACGACGTTGCCGAGGTAGTGCTGGGTGGCCTTGTCGAACCCGGCGCCGCAGGTGATCAGGCGCAGTTCGGGGCGGGTGGCCTGGCCGTAGACCTGCTGGGTGGGGAAGTCCTGGGCGGAGAAGGCCTGGACGGCGTCGATGGTGAAGACGGCGGTGGTGCGGTCCGTGCGCACCACGTCGATGGTCCAGCCCTTCTTCAGGGCGCCCAGGTTGTAGAAGACGGCCGGTCCCTGCTCGTTGTCGACGTGGCCGGCGATGACGGCGGTGCCGGTCTCGCCGGGGGTGATGCCCGCCTGGTACCAGCCGGCCAGGTTGCGGTCGGCCTCCGGCGGCGCGGCCAGCTGGCCGCCCGGAAGCAGGGAGAGCCCGGTCAGCGGCGCGTCGACACCGATCACGGGGATCTTGACGCGGATCGGCACCGACGGCGGAAGGGGCGCCACCTGGGGGGAGGCGCTCGCGCTCGGCGTGGCGGCGGCCGAGCCCGGCGCGAGCCCCTGCGCGGCCGCCGGCTGCGGGGGTGGGGCGAAGTGCTGGCGCCCGTGGATGACCAGGGCTGCGCCCAGCAGGGCGATGACCGCGAGGAGCGCGATCAGGACGGCGGGGTGGTGGCGGCTGGGCGGCGGGCTGTCGACGGTGCTCACGCGGGTCTCCGGACGGGCGAACGGCGGGAATGCGGGATCGTGTGGTGCGGGGTGGGCTGGTGCGTGGTCGGCTGGTGTGGGCCGGTGGCCCGGGGGGCCAAAGGGCCCGGCCCCGGGTGCGGGCGCGGCCGGAGCCGCGACGCGCACACGGGGCCGTCAGGGAAGGCGGGGCTCAGGCGCGGCCGGCCGCCCGGCGGCGCTTGACCAGCACGCCGCCGCCGACACCCGCGAGGGCGATCAGCGCGGAGCCGCCCGCGAGCTCGGCCGTGTTCGAGCCGTTGCTGGTGGAGCCGACACCGGTCTTCATCGGGCCGACCGGGCTGACCGGGCAGTCACGCGCGGCGTCCGAGGCGAGCAGGTTGGCACGGTTGCGAAGCTTCTCCAGGTTCTCCCGCTCGGCCTTGCCGGGGTGACCGCCGTGCTTGATCTGCTTCTTGTAGTCCGCCAGTGCCTTCTCGAACGCGTCCTCGGCCTTGTTCGCCTTCCAGACGGCGCGCTTGCAACCGTCGTGGTCCCAGCCCGTCGCGGCGTGGGCCGGGGTGGCGAACAGCAGGCCGGCCGCGACGATCGCCGAGCCGGCAAGGGTGGAGATGGTGCGCATGGTGGACCTTTCGTTGAGGGGGAGGGCGGAGGGTCCGCCGACGTCCCTGTCTGAAATTCATAAGAAATGCCTTTACGTCCCGATGCATGTCGAAAGATCCGCCTGACGGGGCGTCGCCTCACGGCGTGTCAGGCATGGATTCCGCAGGTCAGCAGTGGTATGGAGGAGGTCGCGAAACGGGTTCGTGATCCGCTCCATCGGAGTAAGCCCGGACGGTCCCCGTGGGGGTGCGTCGTCCCTCGGACGGCCCTGTCCGACCCCCGGTCCATGAGAAAACCGCCGGCGCCGCACCCTGTTCGGGTGCGGCGCCGGCGGCTCGCGTGATGCGGCGTCAGGTGGACGCGGGTGGACTCAGGCGGCGCCCAGCGAGCGCTTCATCACCTTGCCCATGTCGTTGCGCGGCAGCGCCGCGAGGTGACGGACCTCGCGCGGGCGCTTGTGCGGCGCGAGGCGGGCGGCGACGTGGTCGGCCAGCGTGTCGAGAGTCGGCGGCGCTCCCGGGTCCGCGGGGACGATCCAGGCGACGATCCGCTCGCCCAGATCCGGGTCGGGCTCGCCGGTGACCGCCGCCTCGGCGACGGCGGGGTGCTCCTGCAGCACGTTCTCGATCTCGCCCGCGCCGATCTTGTAGCCGCCGCTCTTGATCAGGTCCGTGGACTTTCGGCCGACGATCCGCACTGCGCCGTCCGGGTCCAGCACGGCCATGTCGCCGGTGCGGAACCAGCCCTCCGCGGCGAAGGCCTCGGCCGTCGCCTCCGGACGGCCCAGGTAGCCGGCGAACAGGTTCGCCCCCCGCACCTGGATCTCGCCGACGCTCTCGCCGTCGCGGTGGTCGAAGGGCAGGCCGGCTTCGTCGACGAGCCGCAGCTCCACGCCGGCGAGCGGGGTGCCCACGGTGCCGGGCCGGTGCGCGGCGTCCGGGCGGACGGCCGTGCTCATCAGCGTCTCCGTCATGCCGTAGCGCTCGATCACCTGCCGCCCGGTGGCCGCCTCGATCGCCCGGTGGTCCCGGGGGGCCAGCGCGGCCGAGCCGGAGACCAGCAGCCGCGCCCCGGCCAGCGCCTTCGCCAGTGCCGGGTCGTCGCCGACGTCCTGGGCCAGCCGGTGGTACATCGTCGGCACGCCGAACAGCATCGTCGCCCCGCCCGCCAGCTCGTCCCGCACGCCGGCGGTCGAGAACCGCCCGAGGTGCCGCAGGGCGCCGCCGCGCCGCACCGGCCCCAGCACGCCGAGGACCAGCCCGTGCACGTGAAACAGCGGCAGCGCGTGCACGAGCACGTCGTCCTCCGTCCACGCCCACGCCTGCGCGAGCGCGTCCAGCGTCGCCCGCACGGCGCGGCGCGGGATCACCGCGCCCTTCGGCGGGCCGGTGGTCCCGGAGGTGTAGATGATCAGAGCGGTGGCCTCGTCGTCCGGCTCACTCGGCCAATCCCGCTCCGGGCCGTCGCCGCTGACGTCGGGTCGGACGACCGGCAGGCCCGCGAGCTCGACCTCCTCCGCGGCGAGCACGAGCTCCGGCGCGCTGTCGCCCAGCACGTGGGCGAGCTCCCGCTCGCCGCTCCTCGGGTTCAGCGGCACGAGTTCCGCGCCCGCGGCGAGGGCCGCGAGCGCGCCCACCGCGGTCTCCAGCGTCGGAGTCGCCCACAGGGCGACCCGCCGCGCGTCGCCGATCCGGGCGGCGGTGGCCAGCACCGCGCGGCGCAGCCGCGCGTAGTCGAGCTCCCGCTCCCCGAACCGGACCGCGGGCGCGGTCCCACCACGGGCAAGCGCAGGAAAGAGCGGGTCGCTACTCACGTGCAATCCT
Source organism: Streptacidiphilus sp. MAP12-33 (assembly GCF_041261265.1). NCBI lineage: Bacteria > Bacillati > Actinomycetota > Actinomycetes > Kitasatosporales > Streptomycetaceae > Streptacidiphilus > Streptacidiphilus sp. MAP12-33. The sequence continues at coordinate 216,994 of NZ_JBGCCA010000006.1, read as the reverse complement.
CCTGAGGGCGGGCGGAATTGCACTATCCCAGCTGGTCGCTGCCGCAGGAAGCCGCACTCTCCGGGGGCGCGGGGCTCTGCTCGACGAACTGAGTGCGCGACAATCCCCAGCCTCCGGCCGGGGGACCCCCTCCCGCGGACCTTGGGATCCCGAGCGGACACGGCCATCCGCCTGGAGTGGGTTGCTCGCGCCCACTCAGGGGCACCTCCGGGGTACCTCCCGGCCGAAGGCTGGGGGAGAAGCCGATATCGGCAGTTCCTCGCGCCCCTAACGCGCCTGCGGCGCCCTGCCCAGGACGCGGTCCAGGTACGGGTTGGCGAACAGGCCCGTCGGGTCGAGCTTGTCGCGCATCGCGACGAAGGAGTCGAAGTGCTCGTAGCGCGGGCGCAGCGCCGCCGCGTCGAGGTCGTGCATCTTGCCCCAGTGCGGGCGGCCGCCGTAGCTGCCGAGGATGTCCTGGCAGGCCTGGAAGTACTTCTGATACGGCATCCGGTGGTACTGGTGGAAGGCGATGTAGCAGTTCTCCCGCCCCTGCGCGGTCGAGAGCCAGATGTCGTCCGCGGCCACGAACCGGACCTCCAGCGGGAACGAGACACGCTCGTCGTTGCGGTCGACCCACTGCCGGATCTCCCGCAGCGCGTCCACCGCGTGCTCGCGGGGGATCGCGAACTCGCCCTCCAGGAACCGCACCGGCCGCGACGAGGCGAAGATCCGGTACGACAGGTCGGTCCACTCGCGTGCCGACATCGCCTTCGCGGCGAAGCGCGCGATCGGGCGGATCGTGGACGGGAACCGCGTGCCGATCCGGCACAGCGCCTCGAAGCCGGGGCCGTTCAGGGCCTCGTCCAGGCGTGCGCTGAACGCCCCGACGGGCGTGAGCGGGACGGTCGCCGGGAGCCGGGTGAACCGGCGCGTCAGCGCGACCTCGCTGTGCGGGAACCAGAAGAACTCGAAGTGGTCGTGCTCGTCCGCGAGCTCCTGCGCGTGCTCGAGGACCTCGGCGACCGGCCGCTGGGTGTCCTGCGCGTGCAGCGCGAAGAGCGGGACGCACTGCAGGGTCACCTTGGTGATCACGCCGAGCGCACCGAGGCCGACCCGCGCGGCGGCGAAGAGCTCGGGGTGGTCGGCGGGGCTGCACTCGATCACCGAGCCGTCGGCGAGGACGAGTTCGAGCGCGCGCACCTGTGTCGCGATGCCGCCGAAGCGGGTGCTGGAACCGTGCGTGCCGGTGGAGATCGCGCCGGAGATGGTCTGCCGGTCGATGTCGCCGAGGATCTGCATGGCCAGGCCGTGCTCGGCCAGCAGCGGGTTCAGCTGCCACAGCGGCATGCCCGCGCCGACGGTGACCAGCCCGGTCTCGTTGTCCACCGAGATCAGCTGGTTCATCCGGTCCAGCTGCAACTGCACGCCGGGCGCGACGGCGGTGGGGCTGAACGAGTGCCCGGCGCCGACCGCCTTGACCCCGTGCCCGTCCCGGACGGCGGCGGCGACCTCGGCCGCCACCTCGCCCGCGTCGGCCGGCCGCGCCACCCGCACCGGGTGCGCCTGCTCGTTCCCTGCCCAGTTGCGCCACGCGTTCGTCATGGCACCGAAGACTGAACTTGTTCACTTGTCCAAGTCAAGAGTCCAAGAGTCTTGACTTGGACAAGTGAACAAGTAACGCTGCGGTTCGAGCGCCGGCTCCAGCCGTCCAGCGAGAGGCCTGTCGATGACCACCGAGAGCACCGTGAAGACCCCTGCTCCCGCCTCGTTCGCCCAGCTCCAGGCGGCGACCGCCGAACTGCGCCCGCCGTTCGCCGTCGTCGACCTCGGCGCGCTGCGTGCCAACGCGGAGAAGATGGCCGCCCGCGCGGGCGGCAAGCCGATCCGGCTGGCCAGCAAGTCGCTGCGCTGCCGCGCCCTGATCGAGGACGTGCTGCGCACCCCCGGCTACCACGGGATCATGGCGTTCACCCTGCCCGAGGCGCTCTGGCTGGCCCGCACCACGGACGAGTCCCTCGGCGACATCCTCGTCGCCTACCCCTGCGCCGACGCCGCCACCCTGCGCGAGCTCGCCGCGGACGAGAGCGCCGCCGCGCGGATCGCCGTCATGGCCGACTCCGTCGAGCACCTCGACCTGATCGCGGCCGTCGCCGCGTCCGTCCCCGGCGGCGGCCCCCGGCTGCGCGTCTGTCTCGACCTCGACGCCTCGCTGCGCCTGCTCGGCGGCCGCGTCCACCTCGGCATGCGCCGCTCCCCGATGCACGACCCGGAGGCCGCCGGCGCGCTGGCCCGCGCCGTCGTCGCCCGACCGCGCCTGAAGCTGGTCGGCGTCATGTCCTACGAGGGTCAGATCGCCGGGCTCGCCGACAACCAGCCCGGCTCGCCGCTGATGCGCGCGGGAGTCCGGCTGGTGCAGCGCATGTCCCGGCAGGAGCTGCGCATCCGCCGCGCGGCCGCGGTCCGCGCGGTCCAGGAGGTCGCGCCGCTGGAGTTCGTCAACGGCGGCGGCACCGGCAGCCTGGAGTCGACCTCGTCCGAGTCCGCCGTCACCGAGCTGGGAGCGGGTTCCGGCCTGTACGCGCCGCGTCTGTTCGACCACTACCGGGCCTTCAGCCCGCTGCCCGCCGCCTACTTCGCGCTGACGGTGGTCCGACGTCCGGCGCCGCACCACGTCACCGTCCTCGGCGGCGGCTGGGTCGCCTCGGGTCCGGCCGGTGCCGACCGGCTGCCGACGCCGGTCTGGCCGCAGGGCCTGAAGCTGGTCGGCACCGAGGGCGCGGGCGAGGTGCAGACGCCGCTGGTCGGGGCGGCGGCGGACGAGCTGCGCCTGGGCGACCGGGTCTGGTTCCGCCACGCCAAGGCCGGTGAGCTGTGCGAGCGCGTGGACCGGCTGCACCTGGTCGAGGGCGACCGGATCGTCGGCGAGGCGCCGACCTACCGGGGCGAGGGCTACGCCTTCCTGTAGGGCGAGGGCCACGCCTTCCCGTAGGCGGCACGGCTTGCCGGCAGCGCCGGGGTAGCGTGCCCCGAACGCCTCCCACATCCACCAGCACCTGGAGTTCCGCATGGTCCGCCGATCCGCCGACGAGCGCCGCGAGGAGCTGATCGAGGCGGCGCTGAAGGTCATGATCCGCGACGGCGTCGCCAAGGCGACCACCCGGGCGATCGTCGCGGAGGCCGGGCTGCCGCTCGGGGCGTTCCACTACTGCTTCCGCTCCAAGGAGGAGCTGCTGCACAGCGTCGTCGAGCGCATCATGCAGGGCGCGATCGCGCCTGCCGTCGCGGCGGCCGTCGAGGGCGCGCCGGTCGCGGACGTCGTCCACGACGCGCTGCGGGCCTACTGGGCCAGGATCCGGGCGACGCCGGAGGAGCACCTGCTCACCTACGAGCTCACCCAGTACGCGCTGCGCCAGCCGGGCCTGGCCGAGGTGGCCCGGCACCAGTACGCCCGCTACCTCGCCGTCAACGGCGAGTCCCTGGCCACGATGGCCCGGCTGGGCGGCTTCGCCTGGACGGTCCCGCTGCCCACCCTCGCCCGCTACGGCCTCGCCGTCCTCGACGGCCTGACGCTCCAGTGGCTCATCGACCGCGACGACGCCGCCGCGGCGACCGCGCTGGACGAGTACGCCGCCTACCTGCTCTCCGTCGCCGAGCCGACGTAGGCGACGCTCAGGACGACGGGATCCAGGGCGGGGTCTGGTTCCAGGACCAGCGCGGCACCTCGGCCGCGTCGATCGGTGGCGGGTTCTCGCCGGAGTAGATCAGCGCCATCCGGCTGCCCCACTCGATGTAGTAGACGAACACCGCCCGGAACTCCGGGTCCGTCGGCAGGCCGATCTCGTCCGCGGAGTCCAGCAGCAGGGCGACCCAGCGGCGCCGCTGCTCCTCGGTGATCCCGCGCCCCAGGTGCTGCCGGGCCATGTGCGGGTGTCCGCCGCGCTCCTCGGTGTAGCGACGCGGGTCCTGCGACCCGCCGAAGACCTCCGCCAGCCAGAGGGCGACGTGCTGCGGATGTTCGGCGTCCATCCCGGCGAAGACCGGCGCCAGCAGCGGGTCCTTGCGGACGTGGCCGTAGAAGGTGGTGGTGAGCCGCTCCAGCGCCTCCGGGCCGCCGGCCCATTCGAGGATGGACGGGCTGTGCTTCTCGCTCACGAGGGTGCTCCTCCGCGCGTGGTCGCTGCCGTTGTAATCATGATTACGTCGTTGCAGACTCCCGCGCAAGCCCTTCCGGTGCAGGGGACGCAGCAGCCCCGCGGCGGTGCCGCGGGGCTGCGTGGTGTTGCGTGGTGTCGCGTGGTGTCATGTGCCGTCCGTCAGTTCATCGACGGGCCCGCGCCGCGCCAGGCGTCCATGCCGGCCTGCGAGGCCACGCGGGCCTGTGCGAAGGTGCGCTGGGCCATCTCCGTCGGCGGGGTCTCCCAGCTCTGGACCCAGCGGCGTCCCGCCACGGCCAGGGAGAGGCCGACCATCGCGGCTCCGGTGGCGACCACCATCGCGCCCACACCGGTCATCGCGGCGCCCATCGCGAGCAGCCGGACGTTGGGGCGGAAGCTCGCGTTGTTGCTGTTGTTCGTCATCTGCATCGCGCTCATGGCAACACGATGCGCGCCCGCGCGCGGTCCCGCACGTCGGGGCGTCCGTCAGCGGGACGCGGCCTGCCCGACCTCGCGCGCGGGCGCGCTCTCGGCGGCGATCAGGGTGGCGCTCTCGGCCGGCCGGCTCGTCTGCGCGACGAACGCCCCCACCAGCACCAGCGCGCCACCGACCAGCTGCGGCGCGGCGAGGTGCTCGCCGAGCAGGAACCACGACAGCACGGTCGCCCAGATCGCCTCCAGGAAGGCGACGACGGAGGCGACCGGCGCCGAGAGCCGGCTGACGGAGGCGACACCGGTCAGGTAGGCCAGGACGGTCGACACCAGCACCATCCACAGCGCGAGCACGAACGCGGGCACGTGCCGCGAGCCCATCGTGGCCTCGCCGCCCAGCACGTGCCAGGGCAGTGACCACGGCTGCGCCAGCGGCGTCACCACGAGCGCGCCGATCAGCAGGCCGAAGCCGCTGAGGGCGACCGGATCGATCCGCTGGGCGGGGTCCGCAGAGGCGGCGGAGCGACCCGCCTTCTCGGAGATCACGAAGTAGCCGACCTGGGAGACGGCGGCGCCCAGCCCGAACAGGACCCCCACAGGGTCGAGCCCGCCGAGGCCGGTCCACACCTCGACGACGAGCGCGAGCCCCAGGGTCGCCGTCAGCGCGCCGAGGGCCGCCGAGCGGGTGATCGGCCGGCGCTGGACGAAGCGCAGGTAGCCGAGGAGCAGGGTCGGCCCGAGGTACTCCAGCAGCATCGCGATCGCGACGGGCACCCGGGAGATCGCGAAGAAGTACGACACCTGGACCAGGGCCACCCCGAGCAGTCCGAAGCCGACCAGCAGCCAGGGCTGCGTCCGCAGCAGGCGCCGGTGCCGCACCGTCACCGGCAGCAGCACGGCTGCGGCGCCGGCCATCCGCACCCACACCACCTGCTGCGGGCTCAGCCCCGCCTCGATCAGCGGTTTCGCGGCGACCCCCGAACCACCGAAGGCGAACGCGCTGACGAGCGCGAGGGTCAGCCCGAGGCTGGAGCGGGGGGTACGGGTGTGCATGCCCGCATTGTGACAGCGGGCGCGGGGTTATGACAGTGGCGTCTCATGCACACGGTGCTGACGGGGGACGTTGCACTATCCGGGGGCGCGAGGCTCTGCTGATTTGCGGCTCCTCCCCCAGCCTTCGGCCGGGAGGTGCCCCCTGCGTGGGCGCGACAAGCCACCGATGAGCAGATGGTCCTCACTGAGCAGGGCCATCCGCACAGGGTGGTTGCTCGCGCAGTTCCTCGCGCCCCTGGAGAGTGCAACCGGCTGTCTCAGGTAACGGAAGCCCTGGCGGCGAATCGGGCGTCAGCCCACTCGCGGGTGTCGAGGACCTGTCGCAGCGCCTCCGCCGCGTCCCAGACGTCCGTGTGGGAGACGTAGAGCGGCGTGAAGCCGAACCGCATGATGTCCGGCTCCCGGAAGTCGCCGATCACGCCGCGGGCGATCAGCGCCTGGACCACCGCGTACGCGGACTCGTGTCGCAGGGAGATCTGGCTGCCGCGTTCCGCCTCCGCGCGCGGGGTGACCGTCTCCAGGCCGAGCGCGTCCGTCAGCCGCAGGAAGAACGAGGTCAGGCTGAGGCTCTTCGCCCGCACCGACGCGAGGTCGACGTCCTCCCAGACGTCCAGCGACGCGTCCAGGCCGGCGAGGCTCAGCAGCGGCGGAGTGCCGGTCAGAAAGCGGCCGACGCCGTCCGCCGGACGGTAGTCCGGCGACATGGCGAACGGCGCCGCGTGGCCGAACCAGCCGCTGAGCGGCTGCCGCGCGTCGGTGAGGTGCCGGGTGGCCGCGTAGAGGAACGCGGGAGCGCCCGGGCCGCCGTTGAGGTACTTGTAGCCGCAGCCGACAGCGAAGTCGGCCCCGCAGGCGTCCAGTTCGACCGGGAGCGCGCCGACCGAGTGGCACAGGTCCCAGACCATCAGCGCGCCTGCGGCCTGCACCCGCGCGGTGACCGCCGCCATGTCCTGGAGCCGGCCCGTGCGGTAGTCGACGTGGGAGAGGAGCACCACGGCGGTGTCCTCGCCGAGCAGGTCCTCCAGGGCGTCGCCGTCGCGGCCGATCAGCAGGCGGCGGGCGGGGGCGAGGCCCTCCGTCATGTAGAGGTCCGTCGGGAAGCTGCCCAGCTCGCTGACGACCGTCCCGCGCCCGGGACGCAGCCGCAGCGCGGCGCTGAGGACCTTGAACAGGTTCACCGAGGTGGAGTCGCAGACCACGACCTGGTCCGGGGCCGCGCCGACCAGCGGGGCGAGGCGGTTGCCGAGACCGCGCGGGAGGTCGTACCAGCCGGCCTCGTTCCAGCTGCGGATCAGGCCCTGGCCCCACTCCTCCTCGACCATCCGCCGCAGACGCTCCGGGGTGTGCGCGGGGAGCGCGCCGAGGGAGTTGCCGTCGAGGTAGAGCACGTCCTTGGGGAGCGTGAACCGCTCCCGGAACCCGGTCAGCGGGTCGACGGCGTCGAGCGCGAGCGCGTCCGCACGCGTCGGCCCGCTCACAGGGCTGTCGGGTCGCACTCCGTCCCGGCTCCGTTCCGGCTGCGTGCTCACAGGGCATCCCTCACAGCCCACAGGTCCGGGAAGACGTCCTGCTCGGCCGCGTGGCGCAGCCAGCTCAGGCCGCTGGAGCCGCCGGTGCCGGGCTTGGCGCCCATGCAGCGCTTGACCGAGGCCAGGTGGCGCTGGCGCCATCGGGTGACCCGCTCGGCGACGTCCATCAGCAGTTCCGCGAGCTCGCACAGGTCGCGCTGCTTGGGGTCGGCATAGACCGAGAGCCAGGCGGCCACGGGGGAGGAGACGTCGATGCCGCGCCGCTCCATGAACGCCACCGCGTCGTCGTACAGGCTCGGGGCCTCCAGCGTGCGGCGCAGGTCGGCGTGGACCTCGGGGCTGCCCGCGTACAGGCGCAGCAGCCGCTCGTGCTTGTTGCCGATCATGAATTCAAGGTGCAGGAACGTGTACGACTGGAAGCCGCTGGCCTCGCCGAGGACCGGCCGGAAGGAGGCGAACTCCACCGGCGTCATCGAGGCGAGCAGCTCCCAGGAGTCGACGAGCACGCCCTGCGCGTCCAGGCCGCGCCGCAGCGCGGCGGTCGCCGCCGGGAGGTCGTCGGCGCGCAGGGCCTGCTGGGCGCGGGTCCACTCGTGCCGGACCAGGCCGAACAGCAGCTCCATCACCTGCGTGGCGACGATGAAGGTGGTCTCGGCCGGCTCCTTGCTGAGCGGGTTCAGCAAGCCGTGCAGGGTGTCGATTCCCGCGTAGGCGGCATAGGGGGTGGTCGCGGCGGCGAAGTCGACCTTGGGTGTGGCCGTCGTCTCGCCGAGTTCGCCGAGGGTGGGTGCGGGCGTCGCAGGCATGGGTGTCCTCCAGGCGCGGTGGGGCAGATTCATTCTGCTGCGCGAGAGCCGTTCGCAGAATGGGCGACGAGCTGTCCGGCGGCCGGTCGGCTTAGTCTGGGAAAGGCGATCAGCCGATCGGCTTAACGAATGAAAAGTGTGAGGTGAGGGGCGTGCTGGACGCGGTGGACCGGCGCCTGCTGGCAGAGCTCCAGGCGGACGCGCGACTGTCCTTCAACGAGCTCTCGCGACGGGTGAACCTCTCCGCCCCGGCGGTGGCGGAGCGGGTCCGCCGCCTGGAGGCGGCGGGGGTGCTGGCCGGCTACCACGCCGAGGTGGACCTCAGCCGGATCGGGCGCGTGGTCACCGCGCTGGTCCAGGTCCAGTGCTACGGCCCGCGCTGCGTCCTGCGGGACCCGGCGGTCGCCGCGTGGCCGGAGGTGTTGCAGTTGCATCGCGTCACCGGCGGCGCGTGTTGCGTGCTGATGGTGGCGGTCGCCACCATGGCGGAGTTCGAGAGCGTGATCGACCGGCTCGCCGAGTACGGGACGCCGTCGAGCACGATGATCCTGTCGACCCCGCTGCGGTGGCGGCCGGTCGAGCCGGTGTAGAGGGGGAACCTGAGGTGCTGGACGAGGACGCGTTGGGCGAGCTGCGCCTGCGGGCCGACCACACGAACACGTACGGCGGCCACCCGGAGCAGGTGGTGGACTTCCTGTTCCCGCGCGGGACGGGTGGCCCCGGCGGCGAGGGCAAGACGATGGTGGTGCTCTTCCACGGCGGCTTCTGGCGCCCCCGGTGGGACCGGCACCACACCGCGCCGCTCGCCGAGGCGCTGGCGGCGCAGGGCTTCCTGGTCGCCGTGCCCGAGTACCGGCGGACGCCGGGCTGGCCGGAGATCTTCGACGACGTCGCGGTCTGTGCGGAGGCCCTGCCGATGATGACCGCGGCGCAGGGCCTGCGGCCCACGCGCACGGTCTACGTGGGCCACTCGGCCGGCGGTCACCTGGCGCTGTGGGCGGCGGCGCGGCGCCGCCTGCCGGCGGGGTCGCCGTGGCGGTCGGAGTCCCACCCGGACGCGGTGGTCTCGCTCGCGGGCTGCGCGTCGTTGCGCCTCAGTGACGAGTGGGACCTGGGCGGGGGCGCGGCCCGCGCCATGATGGGCGGGAGCGTGGACGCCTTCGGCTCCCGGTACGCGGACTGCGATCCGGCGGCGCTGTTGCCGCTGGGCCTTCCGACGACCCTCATCCACGGCGCGGACGACGACTCCGTCCCCCCGACCATGTCCCGCGCCTACGCGCGCACCGCGCGCGAGTCGGGCGACGAGGTCCAGCTGATCGAGGTCCCGGACGCCGGCCACTTCGCCGTCATCGACCCCGACTCCACCGCCTGGCCGCACCTGCTTGCCGCCCTGTAGCGCTCGGGTTCGCTCCCGCGCGCGGTTGCACCACCTCAGGGGCGCGAGGAACTGCGCGACAAGCCACCGATGAGCAGGTACTCCCCAACGCGCAGGGCCATCCGCACAGGGGGGTTTCTCGCGCAGTTCCTCGCGCCCCTGGGGGAGTGCAACTGATCCGTCCTGCCGAACAAGTGCCCGCCGTACCCCGTCAATGTCCATGCCATTCCCGCTCGTTCGGGGAATACCCCGGTGCCGCGCCACCCCCCACTCTGGAGACGTCGATCCGCTCCCAGGGGAGGGCCCCGAACATGTCCGTCGACGCTGGTATTGACGCCACGTCAGACAGCTCCGCCGCTCAGAGCGCGCAGTCCGCGCTCAACACCGCGGCGGCCAAGAACCTCGCCACGACCACCAAGACGCCCCCGCAGATGCAGGGCATCACCTCCCGGTGGCTGCTGCGCATGCTGCCGTGGGTGGAGGTGTCCGGCGGTACCTACCGGGTGAACCGCCGGCTCAGCTACGCCACCGGCCGTGGGCGGGTGAGCTTCGCGCAGACCGGGGCGGAGACCCGGATCGTGCCGCCGAGCCTCGTCGAACTGCCCTTGATGCGCGGCTTCGAGGGCGACGCGCTGCTCGCCGAGCTGGCGAACCGCTTCTCGCAGCGGGACTTCCAGCCGGGCGAGGTCATCGCCGAGTACGGCGAGGTCGTCGACCACGTGATGGTGATCGCGCACGGCAAGGTCAACAAGATCGGCGCCGGCAAGTTCGGCGACAGCCACGCCGTCCTCGGCGTGCTCGCCAACGGCGACCACTTCGGCGACGAGGCCCTGCTGGGCGAGGACGCGCTGTGGGAGTACACGGTGAAGGCGGCCACCGCCGGCACCCTGCTCACCCTCCCGCGCCAGGCCTTCACCGACCTGCTCGCCCGCTCGCCCGAACTCCGCGCCCAGGTGGAGGCCTTCTCGGCCTCCGGCGCCGCCGCGCAGGACTCGCACGGGCAGGCCGCCATCGAGCTGGCCGCCGGGCACGACGGCGAGCCGGAGCTTCCGGGGACCTTCGTCGACTACGAACTCGCCCCCCGTGAGTACGAGTTGAGCGTCGCGCAGACCGTGCTCCAGGTGCACTCGCGCGTCGCCGACCTCTACAACCAGCCCATGAACCAGATCGAGCAGCAGCTCAAGCTGACCATCGAGGCCCTGCGCGAACGCCAGGAGTACGAGATGATCAACAACCCGGAGTTCGGGCTGCTGCCCAACGCCGACTACGAGCAGCGCGTCCACACCCACGGCGGCCCGCCCACCCCGGACGACATGGACGAGCTGCTCTCCCGGCGCCGCGGCAACAAGTTCTTCCTGGCCCACCCGCGCGCCATCGCCGCCTTCGGGCGCGAGTGCAACCGGCGCGGGCTCTATCCCGAGTCGGTGGAGGTCGCCGGCAACCGGATCCCGGCCTGGCGCGGAGTACCGATCTTCCCGTGCAACAAGATCCCGGTGAACGGCGGGCACACCAGCTCGATCCTGGTCATGCGTACCGGGGAGAACGAACAGGGCGTCGTCGGCCTGCACCAGACGGGGCTGCCCGACGAGTACGAGCCCAGCCTCTCGGTCCGGTTCATGGGCATCAACGAGCGGGCGGTGATCCAGTACCTGGTCAGCGCCTACTACTCCTGCGCCGTGCTGATCCCCGACGCGCTCGGGGTGCTGGAGAACGTCGAGGTCGCCCGGCCGCGCGACTGAGCGGCGGAACGCACTCGTGAGCTGGAGCGACGTCTTCATCCTGCTCGGCACGCTCCTGGTCTGCGCGCTCGCGCTCTGGCTGTTGCAGCACTTCGTCCCACACCGGAAGCGGGAGTCGCACAACGACGTGGCGGGGTTCATCTTCGCGGCGGTCGGGGTGATGTACGCGGTGCTGCTGGCCTTCGTCGTCATCGCCGTGTGGCAGAACCTCGACTCCGCGCGGCAGACCACCTTCAAGGAGGCCGACGCCCTGGCCGGCGTCTACTGGATCTCGCGGGAGCTGCCCCTCCCGATGGGTTCGCAACTGGAGCACAACACACTGGAGTACGCCAGGACCGTGCAGGACACGGAGTGGCCGCTGATGTCCCAGCACAGGAGCAGTCCGCAGGCGACGCAGCTCGTCTACGCGATGCGCTCGGAGGTGCTCGGCTTCACCCCGGCCGACGCGCGGCAGCAGGTGCTCTTCGAGCACGCCGTGACCCACGTCGAGGACCTGGCCTCCGAGCGGCGGGCGCGGCTCACCGAGGTCGACGACTCGGTGCCGCCGATCCTGTGGGTCGCCCTCATCGCCGGTGGCCTGCTGACGGTCGGGTTCACCTACCTGTTCGGGCTGTCCAACACCGTCGCCCACGGCCTGATGGTGCTGACGCTCACCGCGCTGGTGGTGGTCTCGCTCCTGCTGGTCAAGGAGATGGACTTCCCGTTCACCGGCGTCACCCGGGTCGAGCCCACCGCCTTCGAGGTCTTCCTCAGCCGGCTGCCACCACCACGCTGACGGTGGTGACCCACCCGTTCGGCTGACAAGCAGGGGAAGGAGGACAGCTACTGTCCTAGTTGCTGCCTAGGGTGGGGACCACGCAAGGAACGAGAAAGCCGAGGTGGTCCCCATGCCGACTGTCGTCAACGCCGAGCACGACGAGCGCGAAGCCCTGCTCAACTTCGTCGAGGCGCAGCGCGCCGCCGTCCGCCGGGCGGTCGGCGGGCTGAGCCGTGAGCAGCTGACCGCTCGTCCCACGGTGAGCGAGCTCACCCTCGGCGGCATCGTCAAGCACCTCGCCGAGACGGAGAGCCACTGGACCAGGGTGATCCTGGCCGGTCGCGAACCGCTCGTCGAGCGGAACATGGAGACCTGGGCCGACTCGTTCCGGCTTCTCGACGGCGAGGAGATCGACGACTACCTCAAGCTCTGGGACGAGGTCGCCGCCGAGACCACCGAGGTCATCAGCGGCCTGCCGGACATGGAGGTCACCGTCCCGCTCCCGGACCGTCCGTGGAACCCCAAGGGCGCCCGCCGCTCCGCCCGTTGGATCATGCTGCACCTGGTCGAGGAGATCGGCCGCCACGCCGGTCACGCCGACTTCCTGCGTGAGGCCACCGACGGGGCCACCGCGTTCGCGCTGCTCAACCCCGAGCAGCTGCGGCCCAACGACTGATCGGTCCGGATCTTCGCGAAGCCCCACCACAGCCCTCCGCCCGAAAGGGTGGGGGGCTTTTCGCGTCCCTGTAACGTCCCGCGGGCCTCACCGCGTCGAAGAGGCGTAGGGGATGCCGAGAGAGCGGGGGCGCGGATGAAGGCGGCGGACGAGAGCGACTACCTGGACTTCGCCACCGCCCGGACAGGCGCGCTGTACCGGTCGGCGGCGCTGCTCAGTTCGGGCGATCCGCACCTCGCGGAGGACCTCGTCCAGGAGACGCTCGGCCGGATGTACGTGCACTGGCGCCGGGTGGCCAGGGCGGACAATCCCGTCGCCTACGCGCACACGGTCCTGGTGCGGGTCTTCCTCACTCACCGCCGCAGACGCAGCAGCGCCGAGCAGCCCACCGGGCGGCTGCCGGACGCGGTGGTCGGCGAGCAGGACGCCACCCTGCGGCTCACCCTGCTCGACGCGCTGGCCCGGCTCGGCCCGCGCGACCGGGCGGTGCTGGTGCTGCGGTTCTGGGAGGACCGCAGCGTCGAGGAGACCGCTCGGGTTCTGCGCAGCAGCAACGGCGCCGTCCGGACGCAGACCTCGCGCGCCCTGGACCGGCTCCGGTCCGTCCTCGGCGACGCCCTCCCCGACCTCGCCCGCTCGTGACCTCGACTCGGATTGGTGGCAAGAGATGTTTGAAGACCGGCTCGCGCGCTCGCTGCGCGAGACAGGCGAGGAACTCGCCCCCCGCGACCTCACCGGCCTCGTCAACGGCGGTGTGGCGGACGGCCGCAAGCGCCGTCGTCGCCGCAACACCGCCGTCGTGGGCGGCTCCGCGGCCCTCGCCCTCGTCGCCGTCGGCGGCGCGCTGGTGCCGTCCCTGCTCAGCACCGCCAAGGCCGACGGTGTCGCCGGGCCGGCGGCAAGGCCGTCGATGTCGCTGACCGCCCACGCCAAGCCGGCCGCCGGACCGGACCGGTCCGCGCAGATGATCGACACGCTGAAGCGGCTGCTGCCCGGCGGTGCGAAGATCACTGACGCCTCGGGCCGCTGGTACCTGCCGGGGGGCCAGCTCCTCGCCCCGAACGCCGCGCTCGTGTACGACGACGGCCACGGCGCCTCGCAGATCGAGGTGGAACTGACGCACAACCCGCCGAACGCGACGAACCAGCCCGGCTGCGCCAACCCCGCGTACACGCCGAACGACGTCTGCCACACCTACCGGCTGCCCGGCGGCGGACGTCTCCTGATCGACCAGGGCTACGAGTACCCGGCCAAGGGCACCGGCACCAAGGACTGGCACGCCACCCTGATCAAGGCCGACGGCTCCCAGATCGACGTGGACGAGTGGAACTCCGCGGCGGAGAAGGGCTCCCCGGTCACCCGGGCCACGCCGCCGCTCTCCGCCGGCCAGCTCAGGACCCTCGTCACCAGCACGGCCTGGCAGCCGCTGCTCGCCGCGCTCCCGGTGCCGAAGCCGGTCCGCGCTCCCGGTGGCTACGGCCCGGACGGGGCCACCATCGTGAAGACCATCAACATGCTGCTGCCGCGCAGTGTCCGCGGTCTGCACGCCGACACCGAGGACGGCTACGCCCAGGAGCAACTGGCCGACGGCCACTTTGGTGTCGGCCTGATCGGCGTCAACGTGCAGCACTTCGACCCGAACGATCCCTCCCTCATCTCCCAGCTGTACTCCGGAGCGACCGTGCTGCCGGACGGCAGCAGGCTCGCCGTCCGGCAGGAGCCGGCGGAGAAGGGCGGCTCCGGTGCGGTCCAGTGGGTCGTCGACCTGCTGCGTCCGAGCGGTGAGCGGGTGGTGGCCATGGAGTTCAACGCCCCGCGCCAGGGCGCGGCGGCCGACCGGGCCCAGCCGGTCCTCAGCATCGAGGAGCTCAGGGTTCTGGTCACCAACCCCGTCTGGACCAAGCTGGGCTAGCCTGGACGGATGCCGCTGAGCATCCGCCCGTACCGCCCGGGCGACCGGGAGGACCTGTACGAGATCTGCGTCCGCACCGGCGACAACGGTGCGGACGCGAGCTCGTCGTACCCCGATCCGCGCATCCTGCCCGACATCTTCGTCGGCCCCTACCTGGCCCAGGAGCCCGGACTGGCCTACGTCGTGGCGGACCCGGAGGGGGAGGACCGGGCGCTCGGCTACGTGCTGGGCACCGCCGACACCCCGCGCTTCGTCGCCCGGTACCTCGCCGAGTGGCTCCCCGGCGTGGTCGACCGCTACCCCGACGACGGCGACGGCCGCGGTCACGAGCTGCGCCACCCGGAGGCGATGCTCGTCCCCGGCCTCGACGCCTACCCCGCGCACCTGCACATCGACCTGCTGCCGAAGGCCCAGGGGCAGGGCCTGGGCCGGGAGCTGATGCGCACCCTCCTCGCCGCGCTGCGCGAGCGCGGCGTGCCGCGGGTCCACCTCGGCATGGGCGCGGCCAACCACGGCGCCCGCGCCTTCTACGACCGGCTCGGCTTCGAGGAGCTGGCCCGGCCCACCGCGTACCTGGTGGTGCTGGGGCGCAGCACGCTCATGGCACCCGCGGGTAACGGGACTTCAGCTCCCAGAAGGTGAGGTTGTGGTCCAGGTCGTCGTGCAGGTCGACCAGGTCGGCGAGCAGGTCCTGGAGGAAGTCCCGCGACTCACGGCGCAGTTCGGCGTGGTCCACGACCAGCGGCCGCTCGTCGCGGATCCACTCCGCGCGCAGCTCGACCCAGTCGCCGCGCCGGGAGAAGCGCAGCAGGTCGGTGGACTCGGTGAAGTCCAGCTCGGCGCGGGGCATGCGCAGGCCCGGCAGCACCCTGTCGAGCTCCTCGACGATGTCGCACAGCGCCCAGGCGAAGTCCAGCACCGGCACCCACCCCCACCGGGTGGAGAGGTCCAGGCCGCCCTCGCCCTCGACGAACACGTCCCCGCAGAACAGGTCGTGCCGCAGCGAGCGCGCGGGCGCGGTCGCGTAGTCCGTCTGCGGCGGGTCGGGGAAACGGGGGGAGAGGGAGTAGCCGAGCTCGATCACCCCTTGATTAAACCCCTCGCGCGCAGGTGGCGGGCAGCGGGATCATGGGTCCCATGTCTGTGAACCCTGTAGCCGTCAGCGTCCGGGGCGTCGTCGTACCCGACGCCGAGCTGCAGTGGCGCTTCTCCCGGTCCTCCGGCCCCGGCGGCCAGCACGTCAACACCAGCGACAGCCAGGTCGAGCTGCGCTACCCACTGGCCGCGAGCGCCGCGCTCCCGCCGGTCTGGCGCGAGCGCGCCCTCGGCAACCTCGCCGGCCGGCTCGTGGACGGCGTCCTCGTCGTCCGGGCCTCGGAGCACCGCTCGCAGTGGCGCAACCGCGAGGCGGCGGCGGTCCGCATGTCCGCGATCCTCGCGGAGGCGGTCGCACCCCCGCCGCGTGCCCGCCGCGCGACGAAGCCCAGCCGGGGCATGATCGAGCGTCGCCTGGAGAACAAACGCCGCACCGCCGATCGCAAGCGCACCCGCGGCAACGTCCGCGACTTCTGACGGCGCGGCCGTCAGCGGGCGGGGCTGCGCTGATCAGCGGCTCCGCCGCGGGGCGCGACAATCCCCCGGCCGAAGGCTGGGGGCGGAGCCGCACATCGGCAGAGCCCCGCGGCCCTGGCCTGGTGCGACTGCCTGCGGGAGCGGAAGCTAGCCCAAGTGCCGGTACTGGCCGCGGAAGTACACGAGAGGGCCGCCCGTCGGGGTGCCGACGCGGGCCTGGAGGACGTGCCCCAGCACGAGGATGTGGTCGCCGGCGGGTATGCGGTCCACCGTGCGGCACTCGACCGTGGCCAGCGCGCCCGTGACCAGCGGGGCCCCGCTCGCCGCGCCGCGGGTGTGCGGCACCTCGGCGAACAGCAGGCGGTCGCTGACGCGGCCCTTCATCGCGAAGCGCGCAGCGGTGGTGCGCTGGTCCGCGGCGAGGACGGAGACCGCGAAGCGGTCGACGCGGGAGAGGATCTCCTCCATCCGGGAGTCCTCGCGGACGGAGACCAGGACCATGGGGGGTTCGAGCGAGACGGAGAGGAACGCCGTCGCGGTCATGCCGATGTCCTCGCCGCGTGGGCCCTCCTCGGGGTCATGGGCGGTCACCAGGACCACGCCGGAGGCGAGCTGGCCCAGGGCGGCCCGGAACTCCTCCGGGGAGGCCTCAGGGCCGCCCAGCGCGTCGGTGGCGGCGGAGACGGAGGTCATGGCGGTGGCTGCGGCGTCGTACACGTAAGGCACGCTATCTGCGCTCGCCCCCGGCTCGCATCGGACCATGGGCTTAGGACGGGCGTCTGATTGCTCACGTTGCGGGTGGGGAACAGGAAGCGCTCCGGTTCGATCAAGGATTACACACGTCAGGCGTGTGAGTTGAGTCACAAGTGGCATCGATTTGCTGACCCAGAGTGTCGATCGGTGTGCACCCTGTGATTCAGTTTGTCTGGCAGTCCGACCATCTGCACGCGGGCCGGTCGAGGGAGGGAGGCAAGGCGATGGACACCGAGCCGGAGCCCTACGTCCGTCTCGCGACCCTGCGCACCCTCCACCGCGTCATCGCCGACCTCAACGCCGCCCGCAGCCTCGCCGGCACCCTCCAGGCCGTGGTCGAGGGAGCGGTCACCGGGCTCGGCTTCGACACCGCCGTGGTCAACATGGTCCGGCCGGACGGGGATCTCGTCGTCGCCGCCGTCTGGGAGGTCGGCGTCGAGGGCGAGGCCGACGAGGGCATCAACAGCCTGCTCGGGCAGATCGGCTCCCGCGAGTCCTGGACGCGGCTGCTCAACGCCGGCGACACCTGGGGGAGCCTGGTCTTCCTGCCGCAGGAGCGCGGCTGGGCCAGGCCCGTCGACATCCCCCTGTGGGGCGGTGGCGTGGGCTACGTGACGGAGGGTGCCTGGCACCCCGACGACATGCTGCTCGCCCCGATGTACAGCTTCGGCGGTGAGCTGCTCGGCGTGCTCTCCGTCGACCGGCCGCGCAACGGCCGCCGCCCGGGGCCCTGGACCCGCGAGGCGCTGGAGATGTTCTCCCAGCAGGCGGGCATCGCGATCGGCAACGCGCGGCTGCGCGCGGAGATGCAGCGGGCGCTGATCCGCCTGGAGCGCGAGCAGCAGGCGCTCGGCGCCAGCGAGGAGAGCTACCGGCAGGCCTTCGAGTACGCGCCCAGCGGCATGGCCATCACCGAGTTGCACGGGGAGTCCCGCGGGCGGCTGACGCGCGTCAACGACGCCCTGTGCCGGCTGCTCGGCCGTTCCAGATCCTCGCTGCACCGGCACTCCTTCGCTGAGCTGGTGCACCCGGAGGACGCCGGGCGGCTGCGCGGCATCGCCACCGAGAACGGCCGCGCCGAGGTGCGAGTGGCCCGCCGCGACGGCGGTTGGCTCTGGGTCAACCTGCGCAACTCGGTGATCTCCGACGCGGTCGAGGGGGCGACGTACCTGCTCACCCACGTCGAGGACATCGAGGACCGCAAGCGCCACGAGCTCCAGCTCGCCCACCGGGCCAGCCACGACGCGCTGACCGGCCTGCCCAACGCCGCCGAGCTCAAGGCCCGGCTGCGGATGCGCCTGTGCGATCACCCGGGCGCGCTCCCGGCCGTCGCGCAGCGTCCCGGCGGCCTCGGCGGCTTCGGCGGGTACGACCCGTACGAGCTGCCCGGTGCCGCCGCCGAGCTGGGCTGGTCGGACGAGCGCTACGCCGACCACGGGGGTTTCGCGGACCACGGCGGCCTGGCCGGGGCGCTCACGGGCGGCCCGGGCGGCGACGCGGGCCGGGGCCACCCCTACGGCCACCCGGCGGCCGCGGACGCGGCCGGCTTCGAGCACGTCCACGCCGTCCCGCCGGACGAGGCGGGCACGACCGCCGGCGGCCGGGCCCTGGCGGTGCTCTTCTGCGACCTCAACGGCTTCAAGGGCATCAACGACCGTCACGGTCACGCGGCGGGCGACGCGACGCTGATCGAGGTGGCCCGCCGTCTCCAGCACGCGGTGCGCGAGGGCGACACGGTGGCCCGGATGGGCGGCGACGAGTTCGTCGTCCTGGCCGACGGCGTCGACCGCGCCCGCGCCAAGGACCTCGCGGACCGGCTGCGCACGGCGATCGCCCCGCCGATCCGCTGGGAGAACCGCACGCTGCGGGTCGGCGTGAGCATAGGCATCGGCTGGGCCGCTTGCGGCATGAGCACCGACGAGGTAGTCCACACCGCCGACGAACTCATGTACGTCGAGAAGCGCGCCCGCGCCGGTGGTGGCGGCCGTTCACACCGTCGCGCGGGCTGACCGCAGGCCGCCGTAGGCTAGTGGAACCGGGTCCTCCTGCACTCCGTCCTTACCGTCGTGTCACCCGGTCGGGGTAGTGTGCGGTGGATACGCGTGCCTGTGGTGCGGTACTCCGGGCGCGAGAGCCGACCATGCACGTATATCCACGGATCACGACTCGGGAGTTGAGAACTCGATGACAGCCGAGAACAACGGCGTGCCCGAGGACGACGACCCGTTCGCGTACCTGTACCGGGCCGAGAACGGCTCGGACGGCGCCGAGGGCGGTGCCGCACCCACGCAGCCGATGCCCGGTGTGCCGCGCACCTCGTACCAGCAGGCCACCCAGGTCGGCGGGCGCCAGTACGGCCAGCAGAACTCCTACGGCCAGCAGCCCGGTTACGGACAGCAGGCTCAGCAGCCCGCCTACGGCCAGCAGAACGGCTACGGCCAGCAGGCCCAGCAGACGCAGCAGTACGGCGTCCCGCAGCAGGCCCAGCCGCCGGCCGGCGGCGGCCGCGCCGCGTCCCGCGCGGCGGGGGGCTCCGGCGGCGGCAGCTCGCGCGGCGTGATGATCGGCGCGGTGGCCGTGGTGGCCGCCGTCGCGATCGGCATCGGCATGGCGCTGTTCAACGGCGGCACCGGCAAGACCAACTCGGCCGCAGGCTCCTCCACCTCGGCCAGCGCGGGCGCGAGTGACAGCTCGTCGGCCTCCGCGCCCCCCTCCGCCTCGGCGGCGCTGCCCGGCCCCGCAGACGCGGCCACGGCGCAGCTCGCGGGGGGTGCCGCCCCGCAGAGCGACCACCCCGGCGCGCAGGCGGCGGGCGGCAAGTTCGTGCCGCTGACCGGCGCGGGGCAGAGCGTCACCTGGCAGGTCACCGTCCCGGCGGACGGCTCCTACGTGCTCTGGGTGCACTACGCGAACGCCGGAGCGGACGCGCGGACCAACGTGGTCGTGAACGGCAGCGTGACCTCCTACCCGATCCGCTTCTCCAACTGGAACCACGAGAACGACTGGGGCAAGGCCTGGTACAGCTCGTACGTCAACGTCACGCTCAAGGCCGGCGCCAACTCCATCGGCCTCGCGGACATCCCGGGCCAGCCCGGCGTGAACGTCGACCAGATGGCGTTGAACCAGAGCACGACGACGCGTCCCTGGTCCTGACGCGCGTTCAGTGAACGAAGCGGCCCGCGCCCCCTCGAAGGGGCGCGGGCCGCAGTCGTTGTCCGGGCGTCAGTTCGTGACCGGGACGCGGTCCTTGAGCTTGTCCGCGCCCACCGCCCAGCGGCCCTCGCGCATGACCGCGACGACGTCGTAGGACGCGTCCAGGACCACCAGGTCCGCCCGCTTGCCGGTCTCCAGCGAGCCCAGCTTGTCGGAAAGGCCAAGCTGCCGTGCGGGGTTGAACGAGAGCATCCGGCTGACGGTGTCCAGCGGCAGGCCGTTGACCGTCACCGCGCGCTTGAACGCGACGTCCAGGGTCAGCGTCGAGCCCGCGATGGACCCGCCCTCGGCGAGGCGGGCGACGCCGTCGCGGACCTTAACCGCCAGCGGGCCGAGCATGTAGTCGCCGTCGCCGAAGCCGGCCGCGTCCATCGCGTCCGTCACCAGCGCGACGCGCGAGGCGCCCGCGCCGCGGAAGGCGAGGTCGACCACGGCGGGGTGCAGGTGCACGCCGTCGCCGATCAGCTCGACGGTGACCCGCTCGTCCTCCAGCAGCGCCGCGATCGGGCCGGGGGCCCGGTGCGCGAGGCCCGGCATGGCGTTGAACAGGTGCGTCGCCACGGTCGCGCCCGCGTCGACACCGGCCAGCGTCTTGTCGTAGGACGCGTCGGTGTGGCCGATCGCGGCGATCACGCCGCGCTCGGTCAGCATCCGGATCGACTCGATGCCGCCCTCCAGCTCGGGGGCCAGGGTGACCATCCGCGCCGCGCCGCGCGAGGCGTCGACGAGCTTGCGGACCACCGCCGGATCCGGGTCGCGCAGCAGGTCCGGCTCGTGGGCGCCGCAGCGGTTGATGCTGATGAACGGGCCCTCGAAGTGGATCCCGGCCAGCACGCCGTCCTCGACCAGCTCGCTCAGCATCGACGCCTGGCGGCACAGGTCGTCGATCTCGCCGGTGACGGTGGAGGCGATGGTCGTGGTGGTGCCGTGCCCGAGGTGCGTGCGCGCGGCCTTGATCACCTGCTCGGCGGTGCCGGAGTGGTAGGACTCCCCACCGCCGCCGTGGACGTGCATGTCCACGAACCCGGGGACGACGGTGTAGCCGGTGAGGTCGAGGGCGGGTGCTGCACCGTCCGGGGGAGTGACCGGCGCGGCGATCTCGGTGATCACGCCGTTCTCGACGGCGATCTTCCCGTTCTCGACGACGCCGGTGGGCAGGACGAGCCTGGCCCCGGTCAGCACAGTGCGCTCCGCGTTGCTCACGCGGTCACCTCCAGTGAGAGCAGGTCCCAGGCGAGGAGTCCCGCGCCCAGGCATGCGGCGGTGTCTTTGAGCATCGCCGGTACGAGCGCGGGCGGCATCTGGAACGAGAGACGTTCGGTGACCGCGACCCGCAGGGGTGCGAACAGGGTGTCGCCGGCCTCGGCCAGGCCGCCGCCGATGATGACGGTGCCGGTGTCCAGCAGCGTGTGTGCCATGACCAGGCCGTCGGCGAGCGCGGAGAGCGCCTCGGTCCAGACCCCGACGGCGCGCGGGTCGCCGGTGGCGACGGCGCGGGCGCAGTCGGCGGCGGTGGCGGTGGGGTCGTTGGAGGCGGTGGCCCAGGCGCGGCCGACGGCGGACGCGGAGGCGATGGTCTCCAGACAGCCGCGCGCACCGCAACCGCAGGGCACCCCGTCGGGGCGCACCATGACGTGGCCGATCTCGCCGCCGTTGCCGTGGAAGCCGGCCTCGATCCTCCCGTCGATGCCGATGCCGCCGGCGATGCCGGTGCCCAGTGCGACGAAGAGGAAGCGGGAGACCCCGCGTCCGGCGCCGAGCCGGCCCTCGGCGAGTGCGCCGGTGCGCACGTCGTGGCCGAGCGCGACAGGGACGCCCAGCCGTTCGCCGAGCAGCTTGCGCATGGGCAGGTCGCGCCAGCCGAGGTTGGCGGAGAAGACCGCGACCCCCTCGGCCTCGTCGATGGTGCCGGGTACCACGACGCCGGCCGCCTGGGCGGTCTCGCCGAAGCGCCGCTGTCCCTCGTCGCGCAGTTCGGCGGCGAAGTCCAGGATTCCGGCGACCACGGCGGAGGTGCCGTGCTCGCGGCCGGTGGGGCGGCGGTCCTCGTGGAGGAGCGTGCCGTCGGGGGCGACCAGCGCGGCTTTCATGCCGGTCCCGCCGACATCGAGAGCGATGACGTGCTTCACGACGCAGCAGTCTCCCTCGTTCGAGCGGCAGAGGTCTAGTCCAGTTTGCAGATTGGTCTGGTCCATGACCAAACCCGGCGGTGGTGACCGGGCACTATGTCATAGAGTACCCGATTTGCCATGTTCGGTTACGCAGCGTAGCCAAAGCTGGTTGTGGTCCCTGACCTGCGCACATGCAGTGGTGTGGACCTTTGTGGTCTAGACCAAGTAGAAGCGCAGGTGAGAGTGGGGCTGATTAGGCAAGATCCTTCGGGAAAACAATTCGAAGAACTTCCCCCATGGTCACTGAGGGAGACCTGGTGGGGGGAAAGTTCTCGACGATCGGCGAAGTTTCTCAATTGTTGTCCGAATTGTCGTTGCGCAGGATGCAACGACAACCAGCTTTTCGGTAAATGGTGTAGACCTCTTGAGCGGGAGCTGGCCAGACTGACCGTCACACCGGGACGGCAGGGTCCACTCGGCCGGCCGGCGGTGCCCCCACCTCCGCCGACCTCCCTCCTCACGTCCTCCAAACTTTGCGAAGGCGGTTGGTTTTCTTGAAGCGTCGTTTGCTTGCCCTCACAGCAATCGGTGTCGCCGGTGCTCTGTCGCTCTCGGCGTGCAGCAGCTCCTCCACCGGCTCCGGCTCCGGTTCCACTGGTGGCAACGTCACCATCAAGCTGCTGGCCGCCGACTACGGCACCGCCGGCACCTCGAACAGCACCCAGTCCTACTGGCAGGGCCTCGCGGACACGTTCCACAAGAGCCACCCGAACATCACCGTGCAGGTGCAGACCATCGCCTGGACCAACTGGGCCCAGGTCGCCACGATGATCCAGGACAAGCAGTACCCGGACATCCTCGAGGGCGACGCGCCCCAGCAGTTCGCGGCCGACGGCCTGCTGTACAAGCTGACCGACGTCATGTCGGCCAACACCGTCAGCAACCTGATCCCGGTCTTCGCCAAGCAGGAGGACGGCACCGACGGCACCGCCTACGGCGCCCCGTTCACCACCAGCGCCCGCGGCCTGTTCTACAACAAGAAGCTGTTCGCGGCCGCCAAGATCGCCAACCCGCCGAAGACCTGGGCCGACATCCAGGCCGACGCCACCAAGATCAAGGCGCTGGGCGGCGGCAACATCGGCTACGGCCTGCCGCTGGGTCCCGAGGAGGCCCAGGGCGAGTCCTACCTGTGGATGCTCGGCAACGGCGGTGGCTACGTCGACTCGACCGGCAAGTACGCGATCAACCAGCCGGCCAACATCGAGACGTTCAACTTCCTGAACACGCTGATCAAGTCCGGTGCCACCGAGCCCGGCCCGGCCAGCACCAACCGCCAGCAGATGTGGGACGCCTTCTCGGCGGGCCAGGTCGGCATGGTCGGCGGCTCCGGCGCGCTGATCCCCGACATCGTCAAGAACGGCAAGCTGACCACCTCCGACTACGGCGTGGTCCCGATGCCGGGCAAGAGCGCCCCGCTCACCCAGACCCTGGGCGTGCACGACGACGTCGTCGCCTTCAAGCAGGCCGGCCACGCCGACCAGATCAAGCAGTTCCTGGACTTCGTCTACTCCGACGCGAACCAGATCTCCTTCGACCAGGAGTACGACCTGCTGCCCGCCACCACCTCGGCCTCCGCGGCGCTCTCCGCCAAGGACCCGGTCGCGGCCGGCTTCCTGCAGAACGTCCCGAACTCCGTGGTCTACCCGTCCAACACCAACTGGAACACGGTGCTGGCCAAGCTCAAGCAGACCCTCGGCACCGCCGCGTCCGACAACGCGTCCTCGGTCCTGGGCAGCCTGCAGACGTTCGCCACCAGCAACCAGTAATCCGCCCGGCCCAGATCGGCCAAGAACGCACAGCCGGGAGAGCCGGCCGGCGGGTGCCCCCGCCGGCCGGCCTCGCGGCGCGTACGCGATGGAGCAGACCATGACGCAATCGACCCAGGCCGGCCTGCTGGAGCCGGCACCCGGGAGCGACGACGCGGGGCCGCGCGCCCGCGTCCGGCCCGTCGGCGGCGGCCGACGCGTGCTGCGCGCGCTCGCCCCCCTGCCGTGGCTCATGCCCGCGACCGGCCTCATCCTCTTCGTGGTGATCTGGCCGGTGGTCTCGATGTTCCTGACCTCACGTCAGCACTTCGACTCCATGGGCTTCGACCAGGGCAGCGCGGGCTGGGGCAACTTCACCCGGCTGTTCGACGAGCCGGACCTGCCCGGGGTGCTGATGCGCACCGTCATCTGGGTGGTCGCCGTGGTCGGCCTCACCATCCTCATCTCGCTGGGCGTGGCCCAGATGTTCAACAAGCAGTTCCCGGGGCGCAAGTTCGCCCGGTGGATGCTGATCGCGCCGTGGGCCGCCTCGGTCGTGATGACCTCCATCGTCTTCAAGTGGATGCTCAACCCGAGCAACGGCACGATCCTGGTGCTGATGCACGACCTGGGCTTCATGAAGGACTACAACAGCGTCAACTGGCTCTCCCAGCAGACCCCGGCGTTCATCTGGGAGATCGTGGTCGCGATCTTCGTCTCGGTGCCGTTCACCACCTACGCGCTGCTGGCCGGTCTCCAGGCGGTCCCCGAGGACGTCTACGAGGCCTGCCGACTGGACGGCGCGGGGGCGGTGCGCACCTACTGGTCGATCACCCTGCCGCTGCTGCGCCCGGCCCTGCTGGTGGCCGCGCTCATCAACATCATGAACGTCTTCAACTCGTTCCCGATCATCTACGAGATGACGGGCGGCGGTCCGGGCAACCAGACCTCCACCACGACGCTGTTCATGTACAACACCCAGCAGACCAGCATCGGCGAGGCTGCGGCGATGTCCGTGGTCAACTTCGGCTTCATCATCGTGGTCGTCCTGCTCTTCCTGCGGGCGTCCCGGTGGAACTCCGCGGAGGACTGAGATGACCACCCTGACCGCCCCCGCGACCCCGGCCGCCCCCGCCGCCAAGGCCCGCCCCCCGCGCCGGCTCCCCCCGCTGCGCACCGTCGCCCTGGCCGGCGGCGCCTACCTGATCGGCGTGGTCTTCCTTCTCCCGTACCTGGAGATGGTGGTCACCGCGATCCGCCCGGGCAACGAGCTGCACGACCGCAACCTCTTCCCGGCGCACCCGACGCTGTCCAGCTTCACCGACATCTGGTCGACCGGCCTCGGCACCAACCTCGGCACCAGCCTGGAGATCGCCTTCGGCTCCACGGCCCTGGTCCTGCTGGTCGCGATCCCGGCCGCGTACTACACGGCGCGCCGCAACTTCCGCGGCAAGGGGATCTTCCTGCTGCTGGTGCTGATCACCCAGATGTTCCAGCCGACCGCGATGATCGTCGGCATCTACCAGCAGTTCGTCCAGTTCAACATGATCGACTCGATCTGGTCGCTGATCCTGGTCAACGCGGGCTTCAACATGGCCTTCGCGGTGTGGATCCTGAACGCCTACTTCTCCGCGATCCCGAAGGAGATCGAGGAGGCGGCGATCGTCGACGGCTGCTCGCGTATCGGCGCGATGTTCCGCGTCATCCTGCCGCTGGCCTCCCCGGGCATCGTCACTGCGCTGATCTTCACCTTCATCGCGGCCTGGAACGAGTTCATCGTCGCCCTCACCCTGACCACCCAGGCCGGTCCGCGCACCCTGACCGTCAAGATCTCCAACTTCGTCGGCGAGTACGCCACGGACTGGCAGCACCTCTTCGCCGCCTCCGTGATCGCCACGATCCCGGTGATCATCCTGTTCGCCCTGATCGAGGGCAAGGTCGCCTCCGGCCTGACGGCCGGGTCGGTGAAGTAGCCCGAAACGTGGGAAAAGGACGGCTGTTCGCCCGAACAGCCGTCCTTTCGCTATTCTCGCGGGCTGCAACGGGAAATACTTCGTGGGGGAATTCATGAATGATGGGAAAATTCGGCGCGTTTCGCGTCGAATCACCCGTGGTGCCGCCGCGTTGACGGCTACGGCCGCTGTGCTCGCCGCCGCCTCGGTGTCCGCGCAGGCCGCGCCGGCGGCGTCCAGGACCGCACCGCCGCCGACCGCGACCGCGGTGCTGGCCGACAAGTACGTCAAGGACACCACCCCGCCGCCCCGCCGGGTCTGGCGCACGGTGGCCCTCAGCGTGCCCAAGGGCAGCCACATCGCGGGCTACTGCTACGTGCTGGACGGCACGCTCGGTGTCCCGCAGGTCGGCCGGCCGTGCGACAACTCCTGGGTCGCCGCCGGCGCGGACGGCAGCGCGAGGATCAACGTGCGGCCGCTGCAGTCGCCGTTCAACGACCTGACCGTGGTGGCGGTCGGCGCCGACGGGCAGCCGTCGCAGGTGTCGACGGATCTGCGGATCCAGACCGCTTGGGGCCCCGTCGACAAGCTCGGTGACATCACCGGTGACGGGAAGACCGACCTGCTCAGCCGGCTCGGCACGGTCATGCGCCACGACGCGGGCAAGGGCAACGGACGCCTGGGCCAGACCCGCTGGGCCCGGGTCGACGTCTCGACCACCCTCTACGCACGGGTCGGCATCGTCGACGGCAGTGCCAACAACGGCCTGCTCGCCCTTGCCAACGGCCGCATCATGAGTCTGGGCGGAGACGGGATCGGCGACTTCGGGCCCGAGTCGTGCTGCCTCTACTCCCCGGACGGCAACGACTGGTCCAACGTCACGCAGCTCACCGGCGCCATGAACGTCGCCGGGAAGGGCACGGCGGGCTTCGTCGTCGTGCGCGGTGGTCAGATCCAGTACTACGGCGCCACGGAGTTCTCCGTCCGTCCCGCGGTGACGCTCGGCGTGGCCGACAAGAACACCCAGCTCGTCGGCGTCCAGGACTTCAGCGGCGACGGCAAGCCGGACCTGCTGGTCCGCGACGGCAAGGTGCTGAAGCTCTACGCCGGCAACGGCGACGGCACGTTCAAGGCCCCGGTCGTCTTCGCCAAGGGCTACGACGTCTCCAACCTCGTCGACATCACCTCCGACGGCGACGCGAACGGTGACGGCAAGGCCGACCTGTGGGCGACCACGACCACGGGTGGCCTGGTGTTCATTCCCGGCCTCGGCAAGAAGGGCTTCGGTAAGCCGCTGCTCCTGGCCAGGACCGGCTGGAAGGGCGTCCAGCTCTACTGAGCCGTGGCGACGCAACAGCAGGGGGCGCCCGGCTCAAGCCGGGCGCCCCCTTCGTTTGCCTTGGTCGCTACGGCAGGGTGCTACGGCAGGGTGATGTGGTACGCCTTGCGCAGCGTCTCGTGGACGGTCCAGGTGGTCTCGTCGCCCTCGCGCAGGACGCAGGCGTCGCCCGGGCCCACGTCGAAGGTGGCGCCGCCCGCCACCGCGATGGTGGCGCGGCCGGAGACGACCACGAAGAGCTCGTTGGCCTCGGTGTCGGTGACGACGCCCGGCGTGATCTGCCAGATGCCGCGGATCTGCTTGCCGTCCTCCGACTCCCACAGGACCTTGCCCGAGACCTCGGGCGTGCCCGAGACGATCTGGCTGGGGTCGAGCGGGTCGGGCTCGAGCTCGGCGTCGGGGATGTGCACGGCGAAACTGGTCATGGCTCCGACGGTAGACCGTGCAGGTCAGCGGTGGGGGTGACAGATTGCGTCAGAGGGACGCGGCAGAATGACAAGTCGTATGGTCGGCCAGATGTCCGGAAAGGAGCGAGCGTGGACGAGCTGACGCCGCGCGAGCGCGCCGTGCTGGCCTTCGAGGCGCGCCCGTGGCGCACCCGTGGGGCCAAGGACGCCGCGATCCGCGAGGAGCTCGACCTCTCGCCCACCCGCTACACCCAGCTGCTCAACGCCCTGCTCGACCGGGAGGCCGCGCTCGCCTTCCAGCCCGTGCTGGTCAACCGTCTGCGCCGGGTCAGGGACGAGAAGCGAGCGCGGCGCTGAGCGCGTCCAGCAGCGCGGCCACGCCTGGCGGTCCCGGCACGACCAGATCGGCGCGCTCCGCGAGCGCGGCCAGCGGCGGCTCGCCCGTCGTCGGCGCGCTGTAGCAGAGGACGCCCGGGCGCCCCAGCGCGCGCAGGTCCTCGACGGCGTCGTACGCGGCCACGTCGCCCAGGTCGTCGCCGACGTAGAGGACGGCGCCGGCCTTCCGCTCGTCCAGGAACGCTGTCAGCGCCGCGCCCTTGTCCACACCCGGTGGACGCAGCTCCAGCACCATCCGCCCCGGCTCGACCGCCAGCCCGTGCCGAGCGGCCAGCGCCCGCAGCGGCGCGTCCAGCGCGGTGAGCGCGCCGTCCGGGTCTTCGGCGCGCCGGGTGTGGACGGCGAGGGCGCGGCCCTTGTCCTCGATCCAGGTGCCCGCCGCCGCGCCCGCCCGCTCCAGCGCGCGCGGCAGCTCGGCCCGGAGCGCGGCCACGCCCGGGTGCGCGTCGGGCGCGTGGACCTCCCCGGTGGTCGCGTCCCAGCGCTCGGCGCCGTAGTGCCCGAGGATCGTCAGGTGCTCGAGCCCCGGCACGCCCACGAACCCGCCGTACTCGGCGGCGAGCCCCGCCGGACGCCCGGTCACCACGACCACCGCGTCCAGCAGCGGCGCGAGGCGCCGCAGCGCGGGGACGACGGCGGGGTGCGCGCGGGCGGCGTCCGGGTCGGCGACGATCGGCGCCAGGGTGCCGTCGAAGTCCAGCGCGACGACGGCCCGCCCCGGCTCGGCGCGCAGCGCCGCCAGCCCGGTGAGGCCCGCCTCGGTGCGGGGGGTGGGGATGCCTTCAGGGGACGGTGCGGCCTCAGGGGTACCCATGGCACGACCCTAACCGGCTCCCGCGCACGGGTCGCCGTGGACGCGGGGATCGGCGCCGACTGTCGTCAGGCTGTATGCGGAGCATAAGCGTTGCGCTCCTAGGCGGTAACCGTGCTGTCACGGAAGCTGCGATCCGCCCGGTTCGGCGCTATTTTCACCGCTGAGGGGGCGGGTTGTCATGGAGTGGATCGTTCCGGGGTATCGGCACACCCGGGAGCTGGGTTCGGGCGCGAGTGGACGTGTGGTCCTCGCGCTGCACGAGGCGACCGGCACACCGGTCGCCATCAAGTACCTCGGCGACGAGCTCCGGGCCGATCCGGACTTCCTCACCGAGTTCCGTGAGGAGGCCCGGCTGCTGGGCGACCTCGACACCCCCTACGTGGTCCGGCTCTACGAGTACGTCGAGGGCCCGCAGGGCGCGGCCATCGCCATGGAGCTCGTCGACGGCATCGCCCTGCGGGCGCTGCTGCGGCAGGCCGGCGCGACCGGGCCGGAGGCGGCGCTGGTCGTCCTGAAGGGCTCCCTGCTGGGCCTGGCCGCGGCGCACGCGCTGGGCGTGGTGCACCGCGACTACAAGCCGGAGAACGTGCTGGTCGCGGCGGACGGGTCGTCCAAACTCGTTGACTTCGGCATCGCCGTGAAGGCCGGGGACGCGGGCGGCATCGCCGGCACCCCGCCCTACATGGCCCCCGAGCAGTGGACCGGCGACCCCGCGTCGCCCGCCGCGGACGTCTACGCGGCGACGGCCACGTTCTTCGAGTGCCTGACGGGCTCACGCCCGTACCCCGGGGTGACCTTCGCCGAGCTGGTGGTGCAGCACACCACCGCCCCGATCCCCGACGAGCTCGCCCCCGAGGCGGTCCGCCCGCTGATCCGGCGCGGCCTGGCCAAGCACGCGACCGACCGGCCCGACAGCGCGGCGGCGTTCGTCGCGGAGCTGGAGGCGGTCGCGGGTGCGGCGTACGGCCCGCAGTGGGAGGAGCGTGGCCGCAAGCGCCTCGCCGCTGTCGCGGCGCTGCTCCCGCTGATGTTCCCCTCGGCGGGCGGCGCGCCCACCAGCGGCACGACGGCCCTGGCCAGCACCACCCTCGGCCCCGGCCGCCGCCGCGTCCCGCGCGTCCCGCGCAAGGTCCTCGTCGGCGCGGGCACCGGCGTCATCCTCGTCGGCGCGCTCGGCGGCGTCGCCGTCGCCGGCAGCGGCCGCCACATCCCCCACGTCACGGGCGGCCCCACCCCGATCGCCATCACCTCCATCACCCCGACCGGCCCGGTCTCCGTCTCCCCGTCGGCCTCGGCCTCGGCCTCGGCCTCGGCCTCGGCCTCGGCCTCGACGAGCCCGTCCGCGTCGCCATCGGCCAGCCCGTCGGCGTCCCCCTCCGCCTCCCCGAGCGCGAGCGCCAGCCCCTCGGCATCCCCGAGCAGCAGCCCGTCGGCGTCCCCGACCACCAGCCCGACCAAGGCCCCACCCACGACGATCCACGTGCCTTCGGTCCTGGGCCTGCTGCCCGGCCCCGCCGAGACCAAGCTCGTGGCGGCGGGCTTCGCGCGCGGGAACATCAGCGTCACCTACGACTGTGCGGGCGCCGCGAACGGTGACTTCTCGGTGCACTCGCAGGATCCGACCGGCGGCAGCACCGTGGCGCGCTCGGCCGGCATCGCGCTCGTGGCTACGTCCTCGACCTGTCGGCAGTTGCCGAGCGAGGTCGGTGTCGACTACAGCAGCGCGGTGAAGCGCCTGAACGCGATCGGCTTCAGCCAGGTGAGCGCGGTGATGGCCACCAAGTGCTGGAGCTACACGATTCCCTTCGGCCAGGTGGTCACGGAATCGCCCACGCCCGGCGGCTACGTCATGCCCGACAGCACCGCGGTCACCCTCACCTACCAGCCGAACGGCTGCTTCGGCTGACCGCTGCGCGCGGCAGAAAGTTGGCTCGAGACATGAACACGCAGCAGGGTCCCGAGGACGCCGTGCCCGCCGACGAGGGGACGAAGCAACTGCGGCCCGACCCGCGGATCGCCGTGCCCGAGGAGTCGGGGACGGTGCGGCTCGGGCGGCCGGTGGTGCCCGGGCAGGCCGGGGATCCGGATGTCGTGCCGACGGTGCGGCTGGCCGGGGAGCCGGAGGGGATTCCGACGGTGCGGCTGCCGCGTGGGTCGGAGCCGCCGGCTCCCGCGCCCACGTTGGTGTTCCCCGTCGAGCCGCCGCAGGCCACCCCGCCCGTGCCGACCCACACGCCGACCGTGCAGCTGTCGCTCGGCGCCCAGGTGCCCCCGCCCGCGCCGGCACCCGCGTCGGCACCCGCGTCGGCGCCCGCACCCGCACCCGCACCCGCGCCGGAGGCCGCGGCAGAGGCCGCCCCCGCGCCCGATCCCGGGCTGATCCGGTTCGGGCCGGGAGTGCCCGACCCCAAGACCGCGCGGACGATCGCCGTGTGGAAGGGCGAGGTCACCCCCGAGGCGGAGCCGGAGGAGCGGAAGAGGCGCAGCTGGCTCTTCTGGGTGCCCGTGCTGCTGCTGTTCCTCGGGCTGCTGGCCTGGTGGCTGTACGGTCTCCTCGCGCCTGCGGCGATCAAGCTCACCGCCGCGTCCGTGCAGGTCACCCCGGCCGCGGTGACCTGCGGCGGCAAGGCGACCATCACCGCGACCGTCACCACCGACGGCTCCGGCGGCACCTTCCACTACCGCTGGCTCCGCAGCGACGGCACGGACAGCGGGCTGCTCACCGAGACAGTCGCGGCCGGCACCCGGCAGGTGCAGCTGCCGCTGATCTGGACGCTCACCGGTCCGGGGACCTTCGCGGGCCGCGCGACCCTGCAGATCCAGGACCACCCGGCCCTCACCGAGTCCGGCAGCTTCACCTACTCCTGCGCGGGCTGAGCGGAGCGCGGGCTGATCACCCGGCACCCTCCGTCAGCGCGTGGTACTGCTCCAGGAACCACGCGGTCGGCGGGAGCGCCGTGCTCGCCTCCGCCAGGCGCTTGGTGCGGGCGGCCCGCTCCTCCTGCGGCATGGTCAGGGCGGTGTGCAGCGCCTCCGCCGTCTGGATCACGTCGTAGGGGTTGACCGTCAGGGCGTCCTCGCCGAGCTCCGCGTGCGCGCCCGCCTCACGGGACAGCACCAGCGCGACGCCCGCGTCCGAGACGACGGGGACCTCCTTGGCGACGAGGTTCATGCCGTCCCGGATCGGGTTCACCAGCGCCACGTCGGCCAGCCGGTAGGCCGCCAGCGAGCGCGGGAAGTCGTCGTTGACGTGCAGGATGACCGGCTGCCAGCTCGGGGTGCCGAACTCGTCGTTGATCTCCTGCGCGGTGCGCAGCACCGCCGCCGTGTACGCCCGGTACTCCGGCAGGTCCTCCCGTGAGGGGTAGGCGAACGCGATGTGCACGACCCGGTTCAGCCACTCGCTCCGCGTCCGCAGCAGGTGCCGGTAGGCCAGCAGCCCGCGCACGATGTTCTTGCTGAGCTCGGTCCGGTCCACCCGGACGATCGTGCGGCGGTCGCCGACGGCCTCGCGCAGCGCGTCCAGTCGCGCGTCCACGTCCGGCTGGTGCGCCCGGTCACGCAGGAACTCGGCGTCCGCGCCGAGCCCGTGCACGCCCAGCCGCGTCGCGCGGCCGTTGTGCGTGACCACCAGATCGGGAGAGACCGTGGCCCCCAGCACCTCGCGGCAGCAGTCGGCGAAGGCCCGCGCCCACCGCTCGGTCAGGAACCCGGCCCGGTCCGCGCCGAGGATGCCCTCCAGTACCTGGCGGGCCACGTCGTCGGGCAGCAGCCGGTAGTAGTCCGGCGGCGCCCAGGGGGTGTGCGAGAAGTGCGCGATCCGCACGTCCGGGCGCAGTTCCCGGAGCAGCCGAGGTGTCAGTGACAGGTGGTAGTCCTGGACGAGTACCGCCGCTCCCGGCTCGGCGCTCTCCGCCAGCGCGTCGGCGAAGGCGCGGTTGTACGCCTCGTAGGAGGCCCACTCGTCGCGGAACCGCGCGTCGAAGGCGGGCCGCGTCGGTGTGTCGTACAGGAGGTGGTGGACGAACCAGAGGGTCGAGTTGGCGATGCCGTTGTACGCGTGGGCGAAGGTCTCCGCGTCGATGTCCAGCATCCGCACGTCGGGCTCGGTCAGGCCCTGACGGGCGGCTGCCCGGTCGCCGTCCGAGAGCGCGGCGCAGACCCAGACGCTCCGCTGCTCGCTGCCGATCGCGGACAGGCCGGAGACCAGCCCGCCGCCGCCACGGCGTGGCGTCAGCGTGCCGTCGTCACCGAGGGTGAACGACACGGGGCCACGGTTGGACGCGAGAACGACGGGCGCGGTGGTCGAAGCCATATCTCTCACCCTTGCCTCTCAGGGATGCGGGCAAACCTCCCGCGCCACGGCCCCCGGCCGCGCGCGGTACTCGGGGACGGACGCCATCGGCGGGCGCTCCACCGTGGCGACCTCGGTGCTGCTCGGGGTGAAGCCGGCCTCCGTGCGGGTGAACTGCACGAGCTCGGAGCGCACCGTCTCCTCGGGCGTCTTCAGCCGCTCCAGCGCGGTGCGGTAGATGGTGGCCGCCATCCGGCCGAGCGCCTGCGCGTCCTGGTGCCGATGGTGCCGCACGCCCACGTCGACCTGGGCCAGCGCGTCGAGGCCGACCAGACCGAGCGCGTCCACCAGCAGGCCGAGCTCGACGCCGTAGCCGGTGGGGAACGGCAGCCGTTCCAGCAGCGTGCGCCGCGCCGCGTACTCGCCGCCGAGCGGCTGGACGAAGCCGGCCAGCAGCGGCCAGTGCAGGTTGAGCAGCGGCCGGGCGACCAGCTCGGTGACGCGGCCGCCGCCGGCCGGTATGGAGCCGGACTCGGTGTCGAAGGGCCGGTCGTACATCGCCTTGACGAAGGCCACGTCCGGCTCGGTCAGCAGCGGGCCGACGATGCCGGAGACGAAGGCGGAGTCGAAGGCCCGCAGGTCGGAGTCGATGAAGCAGACCACGTCGCCGGTGGTGGCCAGCAGGGACCGCCACAGCACCTCGCCCTTTCCGGGCTCGGTGGGCAGCCGCGGCAGGATCTCGTCCCGGTGCACCACCCGCGCGCCCGCCGCCGCGGCCTCGTGAGCGGTGCGGTCCACCGAGCCGGAGTCGACCACGACCAGCTCGTCCACCAGCGGCACGGCCTCGACCAGGTCGCGGCGGATGGCCGTGACGATCTCGCCGACCGTCTCCTCCTCGTCCAGAGCGGGCAGGACCACGCTGACGGTCACCCCGCCGCGGCGCTTGGCCTCCAGCAGGTCGGGCAGGGGTCGGTCGGCGGCGCTCCAGGACCGGTGGCGCAGCCATTCCTCGACCTGGTCCAGCACGGGGCTCCCTCTTCACGGGTAGGCGGTGGGCGGGTGGCGGTGACCGTCTCGCGTCTCGGACGGTAGTCGGCGCTCGGTGGTGCTTCGGTTACAGTCTTGAGGACGAGGTGTGGTCATCGCACATTGGGGTCTGCCTCGGAACAAACGCGACGCGCGCGGAAGCGCGGCGCCATAGCGCTCATCCAGAGGGACTGAGGGAACGGCCCGTTGAAGTCCCGGCAACCCCCCTGCCAAGCGGTTCGCGTCCGACCACGTGAGCCCGGCCGGGAAGGTGCCAATTCCGTCCCGCGGCGAAACGCGCCTCGGGGAAGATGAGGAGAGAGGTTCTCGCCATCATGGCTTCCGACAGCCGCACCATCGCACCCGACGCCTTCGGCCCCGCCGTGGCCCTGTCCTGTCGCGAGTGCGGAGCACGCACCCCCCTCGCCCCCGACTTCGCCTGCGCCGAGTGCTTCGGCCCGCTGGAGGTCGCCTACGAACTCCCGGCCGGTGACCCGGAGGGCCTGCGCAAGCAGATCGAGAACGGCCCGAACAACATCTGGCGCTACGCGCCGCTGCTGCCGGTCTCGCCGGACGTCGCCGAGCGCCCGAGCCTGAACCCGGGCCTGACCAAGCTGGTCAAGGCGAACAACCTGGCCCGTGAGCTGGGCGTCACCGGCTCCCTCTACGTCAAGGACGACTCCGGCAACCCGACCCACTCCTTCAAGGACCGGGTCGTGGCCATCGCCGTCGAGGCGGCCCGCACCTTCGGCTTCACCACGCTCTCCTGCTCCTCCACGGGCAACCTGGCCGGCGCCGTCACGGCCGCCGCCGCCCGCACGGGGCTGCGCGCCTGCGTCTTCATCCCGCACGACCTGGAGGCCGGCAAGGTCGTCATGGCCGCGGTCTACGGCGGCGACGTCGTCGGCATCGACGGCAACTACGACGACGTGAACCGCTTCTGCTCCGAGCTGATCGGCGACCCGGCCGGCGAGGGCTGGGGCTTCGTCAACGTGAACCTGCGCCCCTACTACGGCGAGGGATCCAAGACGCTGGCCTACGAGATCTGTGAGCAGCTCGGCTGGCGCATCCCGGACCAGCTGGTCATCCCGATCGCCTCCGGCTCCCAGCTGACGAAGATCGACAAGGGTCTCAAGGAGCTGATCGCCCTCGGCCTGGTCGAGGACAAGCCCTACAAGATCTTCGGCGCCCAGGCCGAGGGCTGCTCCCCGGTCTCCGCCGCCTTCAAGGCCGGCCACGACGTGGTCCGCCCGCAGAAGCCCGACACCATCGCCAAGTCGCTGGCCATCGGCAACCCGGCCGACGGCATCTACGTGCTCGACATCGCCCGGCGCACCGGCGGCGCGGTCGAGGACGTCAACGACGAGCAGGTCGTCGACGCGATCCGGCTGCTGGCCCGCACCGAGGGCATCTTCGCCGAGACGGCGGGTGGCGTGACCGTGGGCGTGCTGCGCAAGTTGATCGAGAACGGCGTGCTCGACCCGGCCGCCGAGACCGTCGTGCTCAACACCGGCGACGGCCTGAAGACCCTGGAGGCCGTGGCGGACGCCGCCCGCCCGACCGCCGTCATCCGCCCCACCCTTGACTCGTTCCGAGAGGCAGGCCTCGCATGAGCGTCACCGTCCGCATCCCCACCATCCTGCGCACCTACACGGGCGGCAATGCGGAGGTGAGCGCCGAGGGCGCCACCCTGGCCGAGGTCATCAAGGACCTGGAGGCCAACCACACGGGCATCTCCGCCCGCCTCCTGGACGACAACGGCAAGCTGCGCCGCTTCGTCAACATCTACGTCAACGACGACGACGTGCGTTTCGCCGAGGGCCTGGAGACGTCCACCCCGGACGGCGCGAGCGTCTCGGTCATCCCCGCCGTCGCCGGTGGTTGCTGAACCCTACTGACCGGTCAGGTGCGAAAGCCCGGCCACCCCTTACGGGGGTGGCCGGGCTCCTGTCATTTCCGGAGGTTTAAGAGGAGTAGAGTGCTCCTGTCCCGTCCCGTGAGACGGTTGACGTGTTCTTTTTCGCCCGGGGATCTGTCGTGAATCGTCCGATATGCCCGGCCCGAATTGCTCCCCTTAGCCGCCGCGCGCCGCTTATGTCTGATTACTCCCCGTGAGAATTGGCCTTCGAATGCTCTGTTGCTCAGGGCATCGGAGTGGATACATTCAGCGTCGGCCGAGCACCGGCACTGCAACTCCGCAGCGTCAGAGTCCGGCCCGGTCCGCGGTGTGCGGACCGTGAAAGGGCCAGTAATAGGGGAGTTTGGAATGGCTCAGGGCACCGTCAAGTGGTTCAACGCGGAGAAGGGGTACGGCTTCATCGCGGTCGACGGTGGTGCGGACGTGTTCGTCCACTACAGCGCGATCCAGATGGACGGGTACCGGTCGCTCGAAGAGGGCCAGCGGGTGGAGTTCGAGATCTCGCAGGGCCAGAAGGGCCCGCAGGCCGACATGGTCAAGGTCATCGGCTGAGGCACCACCACCGGCTGACATCGGCAGCGATCGCTGACTGATCAGGACCCGCAGAGCTCGTTCCAGACGAAACGATGCATCCACGCAGGTCTTCCGAAGGACCCCTCCCCGCACGCGGGCAGGGGTCCTTCGTCATTCCCGCGCGTCTGCCTGCCCCTTCGTCCCCTTCCCCCCGCCGGAGGCGTCCCTTCCCGTCCCCGGCTTCGCGGAGCTGCTTGCACTCAAGGGGGTCGAGTGCTAATCATTGGCGTTAGCACTCTGAGGTAGAGAGTGACAACGGGCCGGGTCGGTGAGACCCCGGTGGCGGCGGTAAGGAACCGTCGTGGCCGAGGTCGTCCGTCGCGGGCGCCAGCGCGGTCCAGAAGCAGCCAGCTGTCCAGGAGGACCACTTCCATGGCCAAGATCATTGCGTTCGACGAGGAGGCTCGTCGCGGCCTCGAGCGCGGCATGAACCAGCTCGCCGACGCTGTCAAGGTCACGCTGGGCCCCAAGGGCCGCAACGTCGTTCTGGAGAAGAAGTGGGGCGCCCCCACGATCACCAACGACGGTGTCTCCATCGCCAAGGAGATCGAGCTCGAGGACCCGTACGAGAAGATCGGCGCCGAGCTCGTCAAGGAGGTCGCCAAGAAGACCGACGACGTCGCGGGTGACGGCACCACCACCGCCACCGTGCTGGCCCAGGCGCTCGTTCGCGAGGGTCTGCGCAACGTCGCCGCCGGCGCCAACCCGATGGCCCTCAAGCGCGGCATCGAGAAGGCCGTCGAGGCCGTCTCCGCCCAGCTGCTGGCGCAGGCCAAGGAGGTGGAGACCAAGGAGCAGATCGCTGCCACCGCCTCCATCTCGGCCGCCGACACCCAGATCGGCGAGCTCATCGCCGAGGCCATGGACAAGGTCGGCAAGGAAGGCGTCATCACCGTCGAGGAGTCCCAGACCTTCGGTCTGGAGCTGGAGCTCACCGAGGGTATGCGCTTCGACAAGGGCTTCATCTCGGCGTACTTCGCCACCGACCTGGAGCGCATGGAGACGGTCTTCGAGGACCCCTACATCCTCATCGCCAACTCCAAGATCGGCTCGATCAAGGACCTGCTCCCGCTGCTCGAGAAGGTCATGCAGTCCGGCAAGCCGCTGCTGATCATCGCCGAGGACGTCGAGGGCGAGGCGCTCTCCACCCTGGTCGTCAACAAGATCCGCGGCACCTTCAAGTCCGTCGCCGTCAAGGCCCCGGGCTTCGGTGACCGCCGCAAGGCCATGCTCGGCGACATCGCCATCCTCACGGGTGGCCAGGTCATCTCCGAGGAGGTCGGCCTCAAGCTGGAGAACGCCGGTCTGGAGCTGCTGGGCCGCGCGCGCAAGGTCGTCGTCACCAAGGACGAGACCACCATCGTGGACGGCTCCGGCGAGAGCGACCAGGTCGCGGGCCGCGTGGCGCAGATCCGTGCCGAGATCGAGAACAGCGACTCGGACTACGACCGCGAGAAGCTGCAGGAGCGCCTGGCCAAGCTGGCCGGTGGCGTCGCCGTCATCAAGGCGGGCGCGGCCACCGAGGTCGAGCTCAAGGAGCGCAAGCACCGCATCGAGGACGCCGTTCGCAACGCGAAGGCCGCCGTCGAGGAGGGCATCGTCGCCGGTGGTGGCGTGGCCCTGCTTCAGGCCGGTGTCGCGTTCGAGAAGCTCGAGCTCGAGGGTGACGAGGCGACCGGTGCCAACATCGTGCGCGTGTCGCTCGAGGCCCCGATCAAGCAGATCGCGACCAACGCCGGCCTCGAGGGCGGTGTCGTGGTGGAGAAGGTCCGCAACCTCCCCGCCGGTCACGGTCTGAACGCCGCCACCAACGAGTACGTCGACCTCATCGCCGCGGGCATCATCGACCCGGCCAAGGTCACGCGTTCCGCGCTGCAGAACGCGGCCTCCATCGCCGCGCTCTTCCTCACCACCGAGGCCGTCATCGCCGACAAGCCGGAGAAGGCCGCTGCGGCCGCCGGCGGCGGCATGCCGGGCGGTGACATGGACTTCTGATCCCCAGCTTCCCGCTGACGGATCACGAGTTCTTCAAGGCGGCCAGCCGACCCGAGAGGGTCGGGTGGCCGCCTTCCTTGTGTTGCACCATCCAGGGGCGCGGGCTCTGCCGCGTGGGCGCGACAGGCCACCCAGCCACGCGCGCGCCGGACGAGCTGGGCCGTCCGTCCCGGGTGGTGGTCGCTCGAGCCGCCGGAGGCTGCGCCTTCAGGGGCGGTGCGAGGCGGTGCGACTGGTCCGTGCGAGAAAATGGAGCCCATGGAGAAAGCACTGGAGTCCGCCCTGCACGGCGCGCGGAGCGCGCTGCTGCGGGACCTGACCGCGCGGGACGTCGCGGACGCCGCCGTCGTCTCGCTGCTGGAGGACGCGATCGCGAAGCGGCGGTGGTGGGTGGAGCAGTGGCCGGACGGGGTCGAGTACGTGCTCGGGCTCATCGCCCAGGACGTCCAGGACGGGCTGCTGGAGGGCTGGGGGCGCTGGCCGTTGTGCCAGGACTGCGCGGCCGACGGGGACCCGCACGCGCTGAGCGCCGAGCCGGAGCTCGGCCCGGACCCGCACTGGGTCTGCGGCAAGGAGGGTCGCGTCGTCGCCGCCGTCGGCGAGCTCGCGTCGTGATCCTGATCGACCCGCCGAGCTGGCCGGGGCACGGCCGGCTCTGGTCGCACCTGGTCTCCGACGTCTCCTACGACGAGCTGCACGCCTTCGCGCGGCGACTCGGCGTGCCGGAGCGGGGCTTCGACGGCGACCACTACGACGTGCCGGAGCGCCTCTACGCGCAGGCGCTGGAGCTGGGCGCGACGCCGGTCCGCAGCCGCGAGATCGTCGTCCGGCTCACGTCCGCCGGTCTGCGCCGGCGCAAGCGCCGGTCGGCCGAGCCCTAGCGCATCAACCGCTGCGCGGTGAGCCAGGCCGTCAGCTGCTCCAGCTGTACCTCGCTCAGCGCCCGCATCGGGAACGAGACGTTGCCGACGCTGCGGGTGCCCTCGAAAATCAGCCAGCCGTGGTCGCGCCGGACCCGGCGCACCGCCGGCCAGCGGACCTGGTGCGAGACGAACTGGTTGCGCCAGGAGAGCCCGGCCTCGGTGAAGCGCAGCGACAGCGGCTCCCCGGAGGAGAGCAGCCGCACCCGCCGCACGACCGCCTGCACGTGCGTGCCGACGAGCAGGGCCGAGAGCGCGAGCAGCGTGAGGTGCGCCGTGGTCATGCCCTTGGCCCCGAAGGCGACGACGAGGCCGGCCAGACCCACCGCGATCCAGAAGGCGGGGATCCAGGCGGCCGTCCGCAACCAGCGGGCACGCCGCTCCCCGTGCTGGTACTCGAACTCGGCCTCGATATCCATGCACCCCACCCGGCAGCCCAAGGGACTCACGTAACGGGCGGCACCTTATCGCGCAACCGTGCCAACTCGGAACGGAGGTTCGCATCCGCGCGCGGACCGAAGGTCGTCTGGGCCGGCTGCGTCCGGTAGAGGGACGGCTTCTTGGCCAGCAACCCCTCCAGCACCGCCGCACGGCCCGTGCGGAAGTCGTCCTCGGGCACGAAGGCGTACTCCTCGCGGACGGCGGCCGCGTAGCGGGCGTAGATCTCCGGCGGCGCGCCGAGGATGGCCAGGTCGGCGTCGCACAGGACCTCGCCGTTGCGGTCGCCGGGGGCGGGATCGTGACCGGCGGTGAGCCGCACCAGGCGGGCCACCTCCGCGATCGCCTCGTCCGAGACGCCCAGCTCGGGCAGGACCCGCTCGGCGAGACGGGCGCTGCGCTCCTCGTTCTCGGTGCGGTCGGGCGCGTACACGGCGTCGTGGAACCAGGCGGCCAGCCGCACCAGGTCGGCGTCGTCGGCGTGGCCCGCCAGGCGGTCAACGACCTGCAGTGTCGCGGTCAGGTGCCGCATCGTGTGGTACTTGCGCTGGGGCTCCGACCAGCGCCGCAGCAGCTGCTCCCCGTAGGGCTCCGCCTCGGGCGCCGCGAAGAGCGCGGTCCAGCGGGCGAGCAGGGCTTCGACGATGGTTCGGTCGGGATGCGACGGCTCGGGCATAGGGCCATTGTGGTACGGACGACGCCCGGCGCGCTGTCGGAACGGCCCCGAAGCAGGGTCCTTCGTCGCTGTCGCCGCGTCGCGTCAACGGCTAGGGTGTCTACATTGGACTAGACCTGTTGTGGCCTTTCTGTGGAGGCGGGGCGGCCTCCCGGCAGGCCCGGAGCAGGCATGGGAGCGGAGCAGAGAGGCTGCACATGAGCGATCGGGCGATCTTCGAGGTCATCGCGACATCCGCGGAGGACGCCGTCGCGGCAGCGGCGGGCGGAGCCGACCGTCTGGAACTCTGCACCGAGATGGCGGCCGACGGCCTCACTCCCGACCTCGCCGGGTTCGCCCGGATCAGGGCGGCCGTCCACGTTCCGCTCCGGGTGATGCTGCGCGACGGCAACGGCTTCCTCGTCCGTGACCTCGAGGCGCTCTGCGCCAAGGCGCAGGCACTGCGCGCGGAGGGTGCGGACGAGTTCGTCCTCGGCTTCCTCACCCCCGAGGGCGAGGTGGACCTTGCGGCGGTGCGGACCGTGCTGGAGGCCATCCCCGGCTGCAGCTGGACCTTCCACCGGGCGCTGGACAACGCGGCGTCCCGCGAGGGGGTCCGCGCCGCGATCGACGGCCTCCCCGGCCTGGACACCGTCCTCACGGCGGGCAGCGCGGCGGGCGTCGCCTCCGGCATGGACGTCCTCACCCACGAGGCCGCGCGGTCCGGCGCACCGGGTTACCACCCCCGCATCCTTGTCGGCGGTGGCCTCAAGACCGAGCACGTCCCGCGCCTGCGCGCGGCCGGGATCGACGGCTTCCACGTCGGCACGATGGTCCGCACCGCGGGCTGGGACAGCCCGCTCGACACGGGCCTCGTCCAGCACTGGCGTCGCCTCCTCGACACCGAGTCCGTCGCCGCGTAGCCGCCTCACCCAGGGGCGGTGGGCTGCGCCGATATGCGGCTTCGCTGCGTGGATGCGAGCAGCCACCGGCGTGCCGGTGGCCCTGCGCGCCCCGGACCAACCGCTCGTCGGAGGGGGCACTTCCCGGCCGAAGGCTGGGGGGATTGTCGCGCCCACGCAAGGGGCACCTCCGGGGCGCTTCCGGGGCACCTCCCAGCCGAAGGCTGGGGGATTGTCACGCCCACGCAAGGGGCACCAGGAGCCGCACATCAGCAGAGCCCCGCGCCCCTTGACGGTGCAGCTGGCCCATGGCGCAGAAGACCCGCGCCCCTGAGGTGGGTGCAACTATCCGAGGGCCGTCGGCAGCGGCCGGGCGTGGAGGACGTCGAGGCCCGAGACGGCACGGGTGAGGCAGACGTAGAGGCGGCGCAGGCCCGTGCGGAGGTCCGCCTCGCCGTCGACGATCGCGGCCGGCTCGTCCAGTACGACGTAGTCGTACTCCAGACCCTTGGCGAGCGAGGCCGGGACGAGCGTGAGGCGGCTCTCGGCGTTCGTCTCGGTACCGGGGTCGAGATAGGGCAGGCCTGCGGCCGTGAGCGCCGCGCCCAGCGCGGGAATCCGCGCGTCCGCGGCGATCAGGCCGATCGAGCCCTCGTGCCGCAGGGACGCCCGCACCGCCGCTACGACGGCGTCCGTCAGGGCGGGCGGCGTTGCCGGGGCCAGCGCGGACGCGGCGTCCAGCGCGTGCGCGTCCTCCGGGGAGGGCGTCCCGTCGACGCGCCGGATGACGAGCGTGTTCTCCGCCGTGCGGATCGACGTCGCCGGCGCCAGGTCGGGGGCGATCTCGGGCAGCAGGCGCGACGCGTAGTCGATGACCTCGCCGGGCACGCGGAAGCCGATGGTCAGCTCCTCGACCCGGGAACCCGGCTTGCCCAGATGGTGCAGCGCGCTGGCCCAGGAGTCCGTGGACCACGGCGTCGTGCCCTGGGCGATGTCGCCCAGCACCGTCGCGGAGCCCGTCGTGCACCTGCGGCCGACGGCGCGGTACTGCATGGGGGAGAGGTCCTGCGCCTCGTCGAGCACGACGTGGCCCAGCGACGCCGTCCGCTCCACCAGGTCGTGCGCCTCGTCGACCAGCACCGCGTCGGCCGGGGTCCACGGGGCCGTCTTGACGCCGCGGCCGGGCTTGGGCCAGAGCACGGCGGCCTGCTCCTCCTCCGTCAGCAGACCCTCTGCGCACTGCGCCAGGAACTCCGCGTCGGAGAGCAGCCGCAGCACGAGCTTGGCCGGATCGACCGGCGGCCACAGGGCCTTCGCCGTCGCCTTCACGGCGGGCGTGCGGGCGACCGCGTCCTGGACGCGGTCGTCGGGGGCCTCGCCGCCCTGCTCCATCTTCACCAGTACGGCGTGCGCGATCCGCTGCGGGAGCGCGGCCTGGGCCGCGCCGTAGCGGATGTCACGGTCCATCAGCTCCCGGACGATCTCCTCCAGTTCGTAGGAGGCGACGCGCCAGCGGCGCGAGCCGCGGACCACGACGCAGCCCTCCGTCGGCAGCGTGATGCCGGAGCGGACGGCCCGCCGCAGCACCTCCGCCATCCGGGCGTCGCCCTTGATCCGCGCCGCGTGCGCGGTGTCCGTGCCGCGCAGCGGGACGTGGGCGACGAGCTCCTCGACGGTGGCCTGGGCCACGTCCAACTCGCCCAGCGCGGGCAGGACCTGCTCGATGTAGTGGAGGAAGGAACGGTTCGGGCCGATGACCAGGGTGCCGGTGCGGGCCAGCCGCTCGCGGTGGGCATAGAGCAGGTAGGCGACACGGTGCAGGCCGACGGCCGTCTTCCCGGTGCCGGGTGCTCCCTGGACGCAGACGGTGCCGTGCACGTCGGCCCGGACGATCTCGTCCTGCTCGGGCTGGATGGTGGCGACGATGTCGCGCATCGGGCCGACGCGCGGCCGCTCGATCTCCGCGGCGAGGAGGGCGCTCGTTCCGGTCGTCTCCTCCGGATCGGTCAGGTGCTCGTCCTCGTAGGCGGTCAAATCGCCACCGGTGTAACCGAAGCGGCGGCGCAGCCCGATGTCCATCGGGTCCTTCTTGCTGGCCCGGTAGAAGGTCTGCGAGACGGGCGCACGCCAGTCGATGACCATCGGGTCGCCGTCGGCGTCGTGGACGTGGCGGCGGCCGATGTAGAACCGCTCGCCCTCGCCGCCCTCGGCGACGTCCGCGCCGGGTGCGTGCAGGAAGTCGAGGCGGCCGAAGAAGAGGGGGGTGTCCGCGAGGTCGGCCAAGGCCTTGATCCGGTCGTCGATCTCGCGGGCCAGGATCGCGGCGTTCACCCAGTTGCCGGTGACGTTGCGGATGTCCAGCGCCTCGACGTCCTCGCGCATGGCGCGCAGCGCGCCGCGGGAGGAGGTCAGGTGGGCGCGCTCGCGGTCGAGCGGGTTGGACGGGGTGTCGGAAGCTGTGCTGTGCGCAAGCACGAAGGAGCCTTCCCGGCTGCGGGGCGCCGGGGGTCCGGCGCGCAGCGGTCTCAAAAGTCTGCGATGGAATTTGAGAACCACCCGGTTTCCGTCCGGGCGGAGCCTCCCCACGTGCGTGCCGGGGAGGCGGCAGACCGGACACCATATACCCACGAACGACCG
The DNA here is from genome assembly GCF_041261265.1 of Streptacidiphilus sp. MAP12-33. Lineage (NCBI taxonomy): Bacteria > Bacillati > Actinomycetota > Actinomycetes > Kitasatosporales > Streptomycetaceae > Streptacidiphilus > Streptacidiphilus sp. MAP12-33. Next base: position 172,859 of record NZ_JBGCCA010000006.1, on the reverse strand, counting down.
GCGGGCGAACCGTTTATTTACTGCGTGGATATCAGGGGTAACCCTGACGTGTGGACGAGACCGTGTCCCTCTGGGGGATGACACCGTGGGCCCTGCGGATTCGGCCGTTGGGCTGACGATTCACGGGCGCCCGAAATCTAGCTTTGAGACATGGCTACCGCACACATCGACCCCCGTCCCCGAACCACTCACCGTCCCGTCGTCGCCCGTGGTGCCACCAAGGCGGCGCGCAAGTCCCGCAATCCGATCGCGGCCTGTGCGCGCGGCGTCGGCATCCTGGCCACCACGGCCTTCTCCGTCGTCGTCCTCGGCCACGACGGCCTTCCGGACGATCTCGTCCGGAAGGCCGACTGACCGGGCTCGACGAGAGCCCTAGCCTCAGCCCTAGCCTCAGCCGATGGCGTAGGCGCGGTAGACCGTGGTGGTCGCGCTGCTGCCGTCGGTGTCGTTGACCGTCGAGCGGAGCGAGACCGCTCCGGAGGCCGCGTTGGGCACCAGCGCCGCCCACGTGCCACCCGTGTGCGTGACGGCGACCGGCTGCCAGGTGACGCCGCCGTTGAACGACGCCCACACCTTGACCGAGCTGACCGTACCCCGGTGGTCGGCGATCGACTGGTCACCGCCCTGGTGGTCCAGCCAGAGCCCCACCCGCGTGCTGCTCTTCGGAGCGGCCTGGTCGTCCATGCCGAGCCCCTGCGGGTCGAAGCTCGTCAGGTAGGCCGGCGCGTAGGCGTTGACCGCGGGGTTGATGTAGTAGCGCACGCTGACCGTCGACGCCGTCGACAGCATGCCGGCCGGGTAGTGGATCCCGGGGTAGTAGCGCTGGGCCGCGATGTTCACCGTGTACCAGCCCCTGGAGCTGACGTGCGGCTCCCAGCTGCCGGGCACCGGGCCCATGTCCGTCCAGCTGTGCGAGGAGACGACCTTGCCGCCCTCGACCAGCGTGCCGGTGTACTTCGCCGCCGCCTCGTTGCTGTAGGCCACGGTCGGGTCCGTGAACATGCTCGGCTGGAAGTCCAGCCGCCCGTACCAGGTGGACGGCTGCGACCCCACCGGGCCCCAGGTGTTGGCGTACAGGCCCTGCGCGTAGTGGCCGCCGGCCGCGAACTGCCGGTCCGCCTCCATGCCGCCGAAGTCGGCGTTGGTGGCGTCGTCCGTCTCGTCCGAGCGGACCGCCCAGGTGCCGGCGGAGACGTGCGCGGTCATCGTGAACGGCGGGGTGCCGCGGTAGAACTCGTGGAACAGCCGGTTCTGGCACGGGTTCTTCGTGCTCAGCGGCTGGAGGGAGAAGTCGACGTCCGAGCTGCCCTCGGGCCCGCGCTTCGCCTGGACCCGCACGCTCGCGAGCGACGCGGTCTTGAAGGTCACCGTGGGGGTGCTCGGGACGCCGTTGGTCTGCCCGCTGACGGAGTAGACGTCCGCGGCCGTCATCGGCTGGTCCCACGAGGCCATGTAACCGAGGTGCACCTGGGAGGAGCTGTTCGGGATGACGTAGAACTCGCCCGGCCAGCCCCACGCCTGGGCGCCCATCGGGTTGGACCCGATGCACAGCTGGGCGTAGTAGCTCTCCTGGGCGTTCGCCGGGGCGTGGTCGAGCCGGACGGAGAGCGGGCGGCCCTTGCGGGCGTCGATCGTGGTCGTGGTGCGGCCCGAGACGGTGACGAGCTGCGAGCCCAGGGTGTCCGTCTGGTCCTTGGAGTTCCAGATGTCGACGACGACGCCGTACCGGCCGGCGGGCAGCGTCAGCGCCTGGCCGCTGGTGAACTGGTAGAACTGGCCGGTCGTCAGGTTCGTCACCTGGCCCGACGTGGCGACCTTCGCGCCGCTGCGGCCCAGGGTGTTGACGGTGAGCGAGCTGCTCGCGGCCGAGGCCGGGGTGCTCACACCGGCGAGGAGGAGCGGCGTGAGGGCGGCCGCGGCGGCGAGGGCTCTTCGGATACGACGCATGGAGTTGTGGTCCCCCTGTCTGCGATGCCCCCGCTCGGGGGCGGCTGATCGTAGCAGCGACGATTCAGCGCCCCCAAGGCGGATTCACCGAGGACTTCAGAGGATGTCGTCCGCGTCGACGATCCGGTAGGAGTAGCCCTGCTCGGCCAGGAACCGCTGCCGGTGCGCGGCGAAGTCCTGGTCGATGGTGTCCCGGGCCACGACCGAGTAGAAGTGCGCCATGTGCCCGTCCGCCTTGGGACGCAGCACCCGGCCCAGCCGCTGGGCCTCCTCCTGGCGCGACCCGAAGGTCCCGGAGACCTGGATCGCCACCGTCGCCTCGGGCAGGTCGATGGAGAAGTTGGCGACCTTGGAGACCACCAGCACGCTGATCTCGCCCTCACGGAACGCGTCGAAGAGCTTCTCGCGCTGCGCGTTGGTCGTCTCGCCCTTGATCACCGGTGCGTCCAGCGCCTCGCCCAGCTCGTCGAGCTGGTCGATGTACTGGCCGATGACCAGGGTGGGCGTGCCCCGGTGCTTCTCCACCAGCGCCTGCGTGACGCGGCGCTTGGTCGCCGTCGTGGCGCAGAACCGGTACCGCTCCTCCGGCTCCGCCGTCGCGTAGGCGAGCCGCTCGTGGTCGGTCAGGGTGACCCGCACCTCGCAGCAGTCCGCGGGGGCGATGTAGCCCTGCGCCTCGATCTCCTTCCAGGGGGCGTCGAAGCGCTTGGGGCCGATGAGGGAGAACACGTCGCCCTCGCGCCCGTCCTCGCGCACCAGCGTCGCGGTGAGGCCGAGGCGGCGGCGGGCCTGCAGGTCGGCGGTGAACTTGAAGACCGGCGCGGGCAGCAGGTGCACCTCGTCGTAGACGATCAGGCCCCAGTCGCGGGAGTCGAACAGCTCCAGGTGCGGGTAGACGCCCTTCCGCTTGGTCGTCATCACCTGGTAGGTGGCGATGGTGACCGGGCGGATCTCCTTGCGGGCGCCGCTGTACTCGCCGATCTCGTCCTCGGTCAGCGAGGTGCGCTTGACCAGCTCGTGCTTCCACTGGCGGGCGGAGACGGTGTTGGTGACCAGGATCAGCGTGGTCGCCTTGGCCTTGGCCATCGCGGCCGCGCCGACCAGGGTCTTGCCCGCGCCGCAGGGCAGCACCACGACGCCGGAGCCGCCGTGCCAGAAGCCCTCGGCGGCCTGCTCCTGGTACGGGCGCAGCTGCCAGCCGTCCTGCGCGAGGTCGATCGGGTGCGCCTCGCCGTCCACGTAGCCGGCGGTGTCCTCGGCCGGCCAGCCGAGCTTCAGCAGCACCTGCTTGATCTGGCCGCGCTCGGAGGGGTGCACCAGCACGGTGTCCGGGTCGAGGCGCTGGCCCACCAGCGGGATGATCTTCTTCGACCGCAGCACCTCCTCGAGGACGGGGCGGTCGGTCGCGGTCAGCACCAGCCCGTGGACCGGGTCCTTGGCCAGCTTCAGGCGGCCGTAGCGGTCCATGGTGCCGGCGATGTCGACCAGCAGCGCGTTGGGCACGGGATAGCGCGAGAACCGCACCAGCGCGTCCACCACCTGCTCGGCGTCGTGCCCGGCGGCACGCGCGTTCCACAGGCCCAGCGGGGTCACCCGGTAGGTGTGCACGTGCTCCGGCGCGCGCTCCAGCTCGGCGAACGGCGCGATGGCACGGCGGCACTCGTCCGCGGCGGTGTGCCCGGTCTCCAGGAGCAGGGTCTTGTCGGACTGAACGATCAGCGGCCCGTCGTGCACGTCGTGTCTCCTCCGGTACCGGGCGATGGCCAAACCCCAAGTGTCCCGCATCGCGCGCCGGACCGGAAAGCGCGGCCGGAAGAGGGGTGTGATGCGGGTCACTGGGAACGCCGGGCTGATACGGCTCCTCCTTTTCCACGAGAGACCCGACAAGGGCTGATCTCAAGAGCGGATCACGAGCTGATCAAGAGCTGATCAAGGGCTGAGGGGGAGCGATGCATGCTCTGAAAAGGCTGGCTTCGAGGGGGCTGACGTCGACGCTGCGGGTGGCCGTCCCGGCCGCCGCGCTGGCCGGCGCGCTGGTTCTGCCGGGCGTCGGCCCAGCCGCTGCCACGGATGCGGCGGCTGCCGCACCAGACCGAGGGGCCGTGCACGAGGCGTACGTCTCGATGGCGGGCGCCCGCGCCGCCGGGCCTGCGGCCGTCCAGCGGGTGCACGTGCTGGAGGTGGGTCGCCCGCAGGCGCGGCAGGTCGTGGTGCTGGTGCCGGGGCAGTTCGGCGCTGCCAACGACTTCCGGGCGCTGGCGGAGGAGCTGGTGGCCCGGCTGCCGGACACGCAGGTGTGGGCGGTCGACCGACGCGAGCAGGATCTCGCCGACCTCGGCGGTTTCCGCTCCGGGCCCGCCGCCGCGGCGGAGTACTACCTCGGCGGGCGCTACCGTGCGCAGACCCCGCAGACGGCCGCCTACGTCGGGCAGTGGGGGCTGGCCGTGGAGCTGGACGACCTGCGGCAGGTCGTGCTGGCCGCACGGAACCACGGGCGCCGCCAGGTCGTGCTGGGCGGTCACTCCTGGGGGGCCACGACGGCCCTGGCCTACGCCGCCTGGGATTTCGACGGCAGGCCCGGCTATCGCGACCTCGCCGGTCTGGTGGACCTGGACGGCGGCGTGCACGACGCCTTCGCGGGGGAGGACGACCGGTACCGGCTCACCGTCGACCAGGCCACGGCCTGGCAGCGGCAGATCGCCGGCGGGGCCGTCTTCGACGAGTCGCTGGCCGCCGTCGCCGGCCGTACCGAGACGCTGCCGATCCTGCGGCAGCTCGCGGGCGCCTATGCCGTGGCCGCCCCCGACGCGCCCTCGACGCTCGCGCCGCGGCTGCCCGCGCTGCTGCGCCCGACCGGTCCGGTCACCAACGCGGGGCTGGTCACCTGGCTGCTGGCAAGCCATCCGCTCGTCCCCGACATGAGCATCAATCCGGCCTACACCCCCACGGCCTCCGCTGCCCGCGCGCTGGCCGGGCCCGTCCCCGGCCCGCTGGAGTGGTACTGGCCCAACCGGCTCTCCCTCGACCTGGAGGCGGCCGACCCGTTCCGCCCGACGCCGGTCACGGCCCTGCTCGGGCTGCGGCTGTGGCACGCGCGCCAGATCGACGTGCCGCTGTACTCGTTCGCGTCCGGGCTCACCCGTGGCACGGTGAACACCGCCGCCCGTTGGGTCGTGGCCAACTCCCGTATCCCGGCCGCCACCTTCGCGCAGAACGACGCGATGACCCACCTCGACACGCTCTGGGCGGCACCGGCCCGCAGTACGGTGCTGACCACGCTCACGCCCTTCCTCGCCCGGCTCGACGAACGGTGACCACGGTGACCCCGACGTCCCCCGCGCCTCCGCCGACGACCACCGCGCGGCGTGACGACCTCGGTCCGCTCGTCCGCTCGGCGCAGCGTGGAGACCGGCTGGCGACCGACCAGCTGCTGGACCGGCTCACGCCCTACGTCGCCCGGCTCTGCGGTCCCATCGCCCTGGCCGACGGTCCGGACGCCACCCAGGAGGCGCTGATCGCCGTCTTCCGGAACCTGCGTCAGCTGAAGGAGCCGGCGGCCCTCTTCGGTTGGGTACGGGCCATCGCCGTGCGGGAGGCCGTGCGGGTGGCCCGCGCCGCCGCCCGCGATCTGCCGGCGGAGCTGGCCGACGTGCCGGCGTCCGGCGATCCGCAGCTGGCTGCGGACGTCCAGGACGTCCTGGCCCGCCTGTCGCCGCACCACCGTGCCGTCCTGGTCCTGCGCGACCTGGAGGGCCTCGACGAACACGCCGTCAGCGCCCTGTTGGGAGTGCCGGAACCGACCGTGCGCACGCGCCTCTTCCGGGCCCGGCGCCGCTTTCGGAAGGAGTGGGAAGCATGAACGACCACACCGGCGGGGCCGCCTGGCCGGTCGCCGAGCTGGATCCGGTACGCCGCCTCCGCGTCCTGGCCGCAGCGACGCCCGGCACGACGTACGGCGAGCTCGTCATCGACGCCTCGGTCGACGAGGTGTGGACCGTCGCCACCGACCTGGAGCGGCAGATGCCGCTGCTGATCAACGACATCCGCAGCTTCACTGTCACCTCCTCGGACGTCACCGGCCGACCGGTCGAGGCCCTGGCCCGCAGCCCCTTCGGCCTGCGCGCCCGCTTCGACATCGTGCACCGCGAGCAGTCCTGCGTGATGCAGAGCCGCTTCCTGGTCGGCGGCCTGGCCGCCACCGCCGAGGGGCACGATGTCACCCGGTTCGGCTTCTTCGGCGGCCTGCGGATTCCCGGTGTCCGTCTGGTCGACCGCGTGTTCCACCCGTTTCTGCACCACGGCGCGGTCGAGCGTTTCGCCGCTCAGTTCCGTCCCTGACACCCTGTGGAGACAGCCATGTCCGACACCGTCACCTCCTCCCTCCGTCACCGCGAGATCGACGCCAACGGCACGACCTTCCACCTCACGGAGGCGGGCTCCGGGGAGCCGGTGCTGCTGCTCGCCGCGTTCCCGCTCCATGCCCACACCTGGCGTGCGATCATCCCGCTGCTCGCGGAGGGCTACCACGTGATCGCGTTCGACCCGCGCGGCACTGGTCGTTCCGCGGCGCCGGTCTCCGGCTACGACACGAGCACACTCGTGTCCGACCTGCTCGCGGTGCTCGACGCGCTCGGTCTGCCGCGCGTCCGGCTGATCGCGCACGGCTTCGGGGCGGGCGTCGGTTTCCGGCTCTGCGCCGACCATCCGGAGCGCGTCAGCGCCTTCGTCGCCCTCAACATGACCCCGCCGTGGCCGGGTTCGGCCTCGCTGCCGCGCAATGCCTGGCGCTTCTGGCACACGGCGCTGTGGGAGTACCCGCTGCTCGGCCCGCTCGTGCTGCGCAGACTCCCGGGCGTCACCCGGTACTTGTTGCGCCATTGGTCCACCACCCCGTGGACGGACGCGGACCTTGCCGCCTTCGTCGACGTGACCCGCGAGCCCGCACATGCCCGCGCGGGACAGCAGCACTACTGGCAGTTCGTTCTCCACGACATTCCCCGCCTGCGCCGCCTGCGCCGTGACCCGGGCCCCCGCTTCACCGTCCCCACTCTGCTCCTGGGCGGCGCCTCGGATCCGGTGGTCCCCCCACACCTGCTGCGGGGTCTGGAGTACCACGCCGACTCGCTCACCGTCCGTATCCTCCCGGGCGGCCATCTCCTCCCGGAGGACGCTCCCGAGGAGATCGCCGCGGCGGCGCGGGCGCTGTTCGCCGCCGGGGTGGGTCAGAGCTGATCGAGGGCGGTGAGGTCGATGTCGATCGGGAAGGCGAGAGGGAACCGTTCTTCCAGGTCGCGGCCGCTCTACGCCTCGTCGTCGGCGAGCTCCGCGACGCCGGTGATGCGATGGAGCGAGAAGGTGCGGACCTCCTCGTGGACCTGGTCGAACGCGGTGACGAAACCGCCCTCCACCCGGACCGGTTCGATGACGCGCTGGCTGGCCGCGCCGTCCGCGTTGACGTAGCCGATCCAGACCGCGTCGCCGGTGAGGACGGCCGTCTGGAGGGTGGCCAGGGTCTCCGCCGCGGGGGTGCGGGGGAGCGGGCCCGGGGTGGGGGCGCGGTGGGTGACGGTGGCGGCGCGGTCGCCCGCGCGGATCGCCTTGACGGCGGCGGTGAGCAGCCCCGGCGTCACCGGTGGTGGGCCGTCCGGGACGGGGGCCGGGGGCGTGCGCGGGGGTGTGCGGCGGGCATCCGGGCGGGTGATCAGGACGTCGCCCTCGGCGGTCTCCGCCGCCGGGGCGTACCCCATGGTCCGCAGCTGGGTGAGCACCGTCGCCGGATCGGCCTGCGCCGCCAGGACGGTCGGGGCGAGCCGTCGCAGGCGCAGCTGCGCCGCGCGGCGGTCGGCGAGCAGCTCGTCCAGCAGGGCGTCGTCGTCGCACCGCAGGTACGCCGAGGCGGCGCCGACCCGCAGCCGGCCGTGGCGGCGGGCCACGTCGTCGACGAGGTAGGTCAGCGGCTGCGGCACCGGAGTGCTGGAGTGCTCGGCGAGGAAGGCGTGCAGCTCGGCCGCACTGCGGCCGGCGTCGAGCGCGCGGCGCACCGAGTCGGGGGTGAAGCGGTAGACGGTCGCGCCGCCCTTGGACTCCACGTCCGCCGCCACGGCGAGGGTCTGCGCGAGCGGGGTGCGCAGGGGGCCCGGGGCGATCGCGGTGAGGTCGGGCTGGAGGATCACCTGGTCCAGCGGCTCCGGCAGCAGCGGGGCGAGCCGGGCGATCGCCGACGCGTCGTCATTGTCGAGCAGCGGCACGGTGAACCGGGCGAGCACGCCACGGCCGGTGAGGCCGAGGTCCTCCGCTTCCGCCACCGTCCAGGCGACCAGCTGGTCGCGCAGGTCGCCGCCGCGCAGCGGGAGCTGCCAGGCGATCCGGGCGGTCAGCGAGCCGACGTCACCGGCGCCGCCGGACGGCAGCTCGGCGAGCAGGCGCAGCACGTCGCGGCGCAGCTCCGGGGCGAGGGCCCGGTCCAGCCCGCCGCCGAGTGCCGGCAGCACTTTGTCCTTGGTGTCCTTGGTGCCCACGAGGGCGGCGACGCGGGTCGCGGCGACCCAGGTGCGGGCCAGCAGCAGCCAGCGCTCCGTGACGGGTCGGCGCAGCCACTCGTCGTAGGCGGGGGTGGGCGCCCAGTGCTCGTCGACCTCGCCGTCCGGGGCCACCAACCCTGCCCCGTAGGCGAGTTCGAGCCAGAATGCGGTGGCGGGCTCGGGCAGGTCGAGGGCTTGCGCCGCGCGGCGCAGATCGCGGACGCCGAGGCCACCGGCACGCAGCACGGTGGGTGCCTCGGTACTCCACAGGTCCATGGCCTCCTCCACCGTCCGCACGGCAGTGAAGGCCTGCGCGGCGGCGGCCCGGTCGGCCTGCTCGGGCTCGACGGTCCGCGCCGCAGTCACCTGAGGTGCGACCGGCTCGACCTGACGGTGCGCCAGCCCCCCGCGCAGGTACAGCGCCACCTCGCGCGGGAGCACCACCGCGTCGCGGCCCGCCGGGAGCAGCAGGCCGCAGGCCTGGAGCCAGTCGACCGGAGTGCGCGCGTCCTCCGCCCGGACCGCGCGCGGCGGTGTGGCGCCGAACGGCGGCCCCCAGGTCAGCTTGGCCAGGATGCCGCGCGCTCCTTCGGGCGCCCGCGCGAGCAGGGCGTCCGCCCGCTCGCGGTCGGCGAAGAGGGCACTGAGCGCCGCCAGCGCGCTCACCTGGTCGTGGGTGCTGCGCAGGCCCGCGTCCGCCAGGATCTCCTGCAGGCGGGCCGGAGACAGTCCCGCGCCCGCGTCGGCGTAGAGGGGGCCGAGGCCGGTCGGCCCGGGCTGCCCGCCCGCCGGCGCCAGCACGTCCCGGGCGGTGCGCACCAGACGCAGCCGTTCCTGGTCGCCCCAGACCAGCGCGGCGTCGCGCAGCGCCGCCACGGCGGGGGCGAACGCGGCGTCCACCTCGGGGTCCTGGTCCGCACCGAGCAGCGCGCGCAGCTCCTTTGGCCCGCACGGGTCGGCGGCGACGGAGAGCGCCTCCGCGACCTGGAGGGTGAACCGGTCCAGCCGCTCCAGCGCGCGGATCACGCTGGCCCGGGTGGAACTGCGGGTCGCCAGCTGGCTCAGGTCGGCCGGCACGGGATGCACGAGATCGGGCCGCGCGCGCAGCAGCGCGGCCAGCGCGGCGTCGTCCCGCCCGCGCAGGTCCTCGGCGAGGGTGCGGGGCAGCGTGCGGACGCCGCTGACATCCTCGGTTCTCCCGGTGCTCATCCGACTCAGGTTACTTGTTGCGCCGCGCGACGGCTCCTGCCGCGGGACGGGACGGACACGGGCGGGCACGCGATGCGCACGCGGCGGGCACGGGAGTAGCGGACGGCCGTTCCGGGTAGGCCCGGGAGACCCGCACGACGTACCCACGGCACTACGCTGACGCCGGCGGGTGGGTCGGTGGGGAGGGCGGGAGCACCATGGGGATCGAGAGCGAGCAACTGGTCTACGACTACCTGAGCCGCGTGGGCGACCTCGCCGGCCAGTCGGGCGGGCTGACGGCTGCGCAGCGCGCCCGTCTGGTCAACGAGCTGCGCCAGAGCATCGACTCCCAGCGCGCTGCGTCCTCACCGTCCTCGACCCGCGCGGAGGTCAACTCCGTCCGCAAGATCCTCGCCGGGCTAGGTACGCCGGACGAGGTGGTCGGCCGCGCCTCCGGTGGCGGGCGCTGGGCCACGTCCGGCCCGTCCGTGCCCCGGCAGGGGGCGTCGTCCGGGCCCGTCGCGCCGTCGGTGCAGTCGGTGCCGTCCCGGCCGTATGCCGACGCGACGCCCTCGATCCCGGCGCAGGGACAACCCCCGGGGGTCGAGGGCCGGGTGGAGTACATCAACCCGGAGGCGAACCAGACCCTCACGACCGGCGTCCCGTGGTGGACCGGCGAGGTGGAGGGTGTCGTCCACCCGGGCGCGGGTGGTGTGCGCATGGTCCAACCCCCCGGCTGGTCCGGCGCCTTCGACCGCGAGTCGCCGACCTACGACGGCTCGGTGATCCACCCGCTGACCGGCCGCCCGGTCGGCTTGCCCGGTGGCCTGCCCGGGGAGACCCCCGGGCAGCAGCCCGGGTCGCCGCCGGAGGCGATCCCGCAGCCCAGCCCCGGCCTGCTCCGGCGCCTGCTCGGCGCGCAGCCGGCGGCCCCCGGGGCGGGGGCCGCGGCGCCCGTGCCGGTCGCGCAGGCGCCGCGCGCGCCGATGCCGTTCGTCGAGTCGCTGGCCACGCTGGTGCTGGCCGCCGGCGCGGTCACCGGGCTCTGGTACCTGGCGGTCCTGGGCTGGCTCTTCGCCTACGGCAGCCGCAGGCTCGGCCGGGGCGTCGGCAGGTTCGCCTCGCTCTGGATCCCCGGCCTGCTGGGCGCGGCCTGCGGTTTCTGGCTCTACAGCCGGGGCCACACGTCCGGTCACCCGGCCCTGACCAACGCGCAGTTCGCTGCCGCGACCCACAACGCCTTCGCTTTCTGGCTCCGCGCCTCCGCGGGCCTTTCGGCGGCGTTCCTGGCCTGGCGCATCACGCGGCGTTAGCCGCTGGGGGCACGTTGCACGGTCCAGGGGCGCGGGGCTTGCCCGGTGAACTGCGTGCGCGACAATCCCCCAGCCTCCGGCCGGGGGGACCCCTCCCACGACGGATGGTCCGGGGCGCGCAGGGCCGTCCGCACGCCGGTGGGTGCTCGCGCCCACGCAGGGGGCACCTCAGGGGCACCTCCCGGCCGAAGACCGGGGGAGGAGCCGCACATCAGCCGAGCCTCGCGCTCCTACGGGGTTGCAGCTTCCCGGCATGCCACGGTGAACCGCAGGTGGGTCTCGGAGCGGAGGACGCCGTCCGGGTCGCGGAGTTCGTCCAGTGCGGTCAGGGCCGCGGACTTCGCGGCGTCCCGGCGTGCGTGGGGGATCTTCTCCAGCCAGGCGCGGCGTCCCGTCGACCACTGGGAGCGCCACCAGGCGTCCCCGCTCTCGATCACGTGCACGGAGGTCTCCGCCACCGTCCGCACCTGCCCGAACCCGCACGCGCGGAGCAGCTCCGCAATGGACTCGGGGGTGTCGAACGCCGGGTGCCCGCCGCGCGCGCCCTGGCGCGGGGAGGACGCGGGGAGCGGCTCCTCGAGGTAGGCGAGGGCCGCGTCCAGGGGGCGCGTCCAGCGCGGGTCGGAGACGGGCCCCCAGCTGGACATCGCGAACCGGCCGCCGGGGACGAGGATGTGGTGGGCCGCGTGCAGCACCGCCGCCGGATCGGGGGTGATGAACATCATCAGCCCGGCCAGCACGGCCTCGAAGGAGCCGGCGGGGAAGCCGGGGTCCTCGGCGTCGCCGACGCGGGCGGTGACGTTGCGCAGGCCCTGGCGGGCGATGTCCGCGGCGGTGGCGTGGGCCATGCCGGGGGAGAGGTCGAGTCCGGCGACGTAGCCGTCGGGGCCGACGGCCTCCGCGGCGGCGAAGAGGACCGCGCCGCGGCCGCAGCCGAGATCGAGGACGCGGTCACCGGGCCGCACGCCTGCGTGCTGCACCAGACGGACGCCGTTGGAACGGAAGAACGCGGCGTCGGCTTCGTCGGCGGTCCCGTAGGTCTCGGCGACCAGGTCGAAGCCCTCCGCGATGAACGTCTTCCGCGCCGCCGCGCGCTCCCGCTCGCGTGGCGACCCGTGTTCCTGGTGGTCCCGCTGCTGCTGCGTTCTCGTCGTCGGCATGGAGCCATGGTGTTACCGAGTGACGTCCATCACAAGACTCTTGCCGCGTATCGGTCGCTACCCGCCCAAGTAGCGCCTCAGTTGACCGAGGATCAGGTCGGCCCCGAAGTAGCCGACGCCCTGGAACCAGAGCTGGTCGTCGACGGCGTAGGCGTGACGGGCCTTGACCGCCCCGAGGTCCTTCCACTCGGGACTGGTCAGCACCTCGTTCGTGTGGGCCTTGGCCGGGTCGCCGTAGGTGGCGTAGAAGATCGTGCTGCCGTCCGCCTCGCCGAGCTTCGACTCCGCCGGGATCACCACCTCCGCCGTGTTCCCGTTCTGCGCCGACGGGCGGCCCAGCTGGACGTCGGCCAGCAGCACGCCGAGGAAGCTCTTCGCGGCGATCACCCGGGGGTCCTCGCCCTGGACGAAGCGGACCAGGCTGATCTGCTGCTTGCGGGTGGTGCCGGAGCCGCCCAGTGCGGCGGTGACCTCGCGGACGTGGTCCTGGTAGGAGGCGGTGATCGCGTCCGCCACGGACTGGGTGTTCAGCGCCTGCGCGTGCAACTGGAAGTCCTCCTTCCAGGAGGCCCCGGTCGTCTCGGTGAGGACGGTCGGCGCGATCGCCGACAACTGCGCGTACCGGGAGCCGTCCGTGCTACGGCTGGAGAGGATCAGATCCGGTTCCAGTCGCTCGATCGCCGCGAGGTCGGGCGCGCCGACGACGCCGACCTGCGCGACCGGGGTGAGCCACGCGGCGGGGAAGTAGTCCGACAGGCCGCTGTCGAGGGCGGCGCGGGCCGCGCCGACAGGGGTGACGCCGAGGGTGAGCGCGGAGTCCAGCTCGGCCGTCCCCAGCACGACGACCCGGCTCGGCGAGGCCGGTACCTGGACCTTGCCGGTCGCCGCCTGGACGGTCCTGGTCGGCGAGGGGGTGGCGCTGGGTGTCCCCGATGACCCAGGCGACCCCGACGACCCCGCGGTCCCGGAGCCCGATGCTGTCCCCGAGGCGGCGGCCACCGCCTCGGCGCTCCCGGAGCCGACTGTGCCGGCGGCGCCCGCGCCGGCGCTGGTGGCCGATCCGGAGTTCGGCGGGACACCGTTGTCGCCCTTGCAGCCGCCCAGCACGGCCCCGGCTCCCAGGGCGCCGAGCGCGCCCAGCAGGGCTCTGCGCGAGTAGGGGCGCGGCATCCGGCCTCCCGTGGCTCTTGTCCCGGTATCAGATCATCTGTCTGATCTCGCAGTATCGCCTACGGCCTCGCCGAATAGGGTGAACACCATGACACCGTTGACGCCGCTCCCTCCGCTGGCCGTCGGGTTCGACCTCGACATGACCCTGATCGACTCCCGCGCGGGGATCGCCCGTGCCTACGACCTGCTCGCGGCGGAGACGGGCACGCCGATCGACAGTGACCTGGTGGTCTCCCGGCTCGGACCGCCGGTGGAGATCGAGATGGCGAACTGGTTCCCGGCCGACGAGGTGCCGGTCATGGCGAACCGCTACCGGGCGATCTACGCCGAGCACGGCGTCGCCGGGGTCACGGCGCTGCCCGGCGCGATGGCGGCGCTGGCCGCCGTCCGCGCGGCGGGCGGCCGGACGGTGGTGGTGACGGGCAAGTACACGCCCAACGCCAAGCTCAACCTGGCCGCGCTGGACATGCGGGTGGACGCGCTGCACGGGGACGTCTTCGGCGCCGGCAAGGCGGAGGCGATGCGCGCCGAGGGTGTGCGGGTCTACGTCGGCGACCACCTCGGCGACGTCGAGGGCGCGCGGGCGGCGGACGCCTTTCCGGTGGCCGTCACCACCGGCCCCTACGACGAGGCGGGCCTGCGTGCGGCGGGCGCGGGCGTGGTCCTCACCGACCTGACCGCGTTCCCGGCCTGGCTCGACAGCTACCTGCGCGAGGGCTGAGCCCTCCGCGTTACTCGGCGGGGGCCTGGCGTCGCTGCGCACGGGCCGAGCGGAACAGCCCGGCCAGGGCGACGGCGAAGCCCAGAGGCATCACCATGCAGACGAAGTAGGCCGCGCTCGGCAGCCGGTGCAGCCCGAGGAAGAGCGGCAGCACGGTGGCGATGGTCGCGACCGCGCCGAGGGCGAACAGGATCGCCCCGATGCGGACCAGCCCGTCGCCCGGCGCGGTCGGGGTGCCGGGACGGACGGTGCCGGGACGGAGGGTGGAGTCAGCGTTCACGCCCTCCACGCTAACGGGTCCGCGCAGGTGCGCCTCCCGCCCGGGGTTAGCCGGGCACTCCGGCCGGGTATGCACGTCACGCACGGGGACCGTGCGTGCGCGCAGCGGCATCGCTGCGATGCGACCCGACCGAGGAGGAGGTGCGCCATGTCCCCCACGCCGACAACACGTCGACGGCGACCGGCGCCGGTTCCTCCGGCGGAGCAATCGGGTCGATCATTTCGGCGCCGACCTGGAACAATGGCGCGGCGCTAGTTCACCTGCGGCGCCCAGCGGTCACCACCGGTCGCCGGGGGATGCCGCGCCCCGTACGACACACTCCGAAACGACTACCGACGAGGTCTCCCCATGCCTACGGGCAAAGTGAAGTGGTTCAACTCTGAGAAGGGCTTCGGCTTCCTCTCGCGCGACGACGGCGGCGACGTGTTCGTGCACTCCAAGGCCCTGCCTGTGGGCGTGGAGTCGTTGAAGCCGGGCCAGCGGGTCGAGTTCGGCGTGGTCGCGGGCCACCGGGGAGACCAGGCGTTGACGGTGACCCTCCTCGACGAGGCCCCCTCACTGGCGGCGGCGGCCCGCAAGAAGCCGGACGAGCTGGCCGCGATGGTGCAGGACCTGACGACGGTCCTGGAACAGATCATCCCGGGCCTCCAGAAGGGCCGCTACCCGGACAAGCCGGTCGGCAAGCGCATCGCCACGCTGCTGCACCACGTCGCCGACCAGCTGGACGTGTAGTCGCACTCACCTGAGGGGCGCGGGGCCCTGCCGATATGCGGCTCCTCCCCCAGCCTTCGGCCGGGAGGTGGCCCCTGCATGGGCGCGAGAAACCCCCTGCGCGGATGGCCCTGCGCGCCCGGGACCATCCGCACGTCAGCGGGGGCATCTCCCGGCCGAAGGCTGGGGGTTGTCGCGCCCACGGAGCCGCGAGTCAGCGGAGCCCCGCGCCCCCGGGTCGTGCGACTCGGCCGGGGAAGGTGAGCAGCTCGTCCGGGACCGCCGGGGTCAGCCCCTCGGCCGCTGCGCGCTGGAGGAGGCCCCGAACCGCGGCGTAGCCGGCGTCGCCGAGGTCCTCGGTGAACTCGTTCACGTACAGGCCGATGTGCTGGTCCGCCACCGAGGGGTCCATCTCCTGGGCGTGGGCCATCACGTAGTCGCGCGAGAGCGTGGGCTCCGCCCACGCCCGGCGGACGCTCGCGCGGATCGCGTCCGCCAGGGACGCCAGGCGCTCCGCGCCGAGGGCGCGGCGGGCGACGATCGCGCCGAGCGGGATCGGGAGGCCCGTCGTGGACTCCCACGCCTCGCCCATGTCGGCCAGGCAGCGCAGGCCGTAGTTCTGGTACGTGAAGCGCGCCTCGTGGATGACCAGGCCCGCGTCGACCTTGCCGTCGCGCACCGCGGGCATGATCTCGTGGAAGGGCATCACCACGATCTCGCCGAGGCCGCCGGGGACGGCCTGCGCCGCCCAGATGCGGAACAGCAGGTAGGCGGTCGAGCGCTCGCTCGGGACGGCCACGGTGCCGCCGCGCAGCGCGGCGGCGTCGGGGGAGGCGTCCGGACCGGTGAGCACGAGGGGGCCGCAGCCGCGGCCCAGCGCGCCGCCGCAGGGCAGCAGGGCGTACTCGTCGAGGACCCACGGCAGCTGCCCGTAGGAGATCTTCAGGACGTCCAGCTCACCGCGCTCGGCCAGGCCGTTGGTGATGTCGATGTCGGCGAAGGTGACCTCGGGCGGCACCGCCCCCGCGACCAGGCCGTGGGCCCAGGCGTGGAAGACGAAGGTGTCGTTCGGGCAGGGCGAGTAGGCGATCGTCAGGGCCGGGGAGGCGGCGGAGGAAGAAGTCACCCGACCAGTGTCGCGTACGGCAGTTTCTCGTAGACGGCCGCCAGGGCGCCCAGCGCGTCGCCGATGCGCCAGGCGGCGCGGTCGCGCGGGCCGACGGGGTTGGAGACGGTGCGCAGCTCCAGCACCGGCAGGGCGTGTCCGGCCGCTGCCTCGGCGACACCGAAGCCCTCCATGGCCTCCGCGACGGCGCCGGGGTGACGCCCCAGCAGCTCCGCCGCGCGCTCCGCGCTGCCGGTGACGGTGGAGACCGTCAGGACCGGGCCGACCGCGGCCGGGATGCCCGCGCCGCGCAGGGTGCGGGCCACCGTGTCGGTGCCGGTGCAGGCGTGCCGGACCCGGCCGAAGCCCAGTGCGGTGACGTCCGCGAAGCCGTCGGGTGTCTGCGCCCCGAGATCCGCCGCGACGATGGCCTCGGCGATGACGGCGCAGCCCACCGGTGCGACGGGGGCGAAGCCGCCCGCGATGCCGGAGGAGACGACGAGGTCGTAGGGCGCTGGGGCGAGGGCCAGGGCCAGGGCCGTCGCCGTGGCGGCGGCCGCCGCGGCCGGGCCGACGCCGGCGACCACCACGTCGAGCGGGCCCACGGCGGTCAGCTCGTAGCCGCCGGGCAGCGTCCTCGGCTCGGCGACGAAGGCGTGCGGCAGGGCCGGGGATCCGGAGGCGCCACGCAGCACCGCCGCCGCTTCGGCAGCGACGGCGGTGACGACGAGGAGGCGGGGAAGGATCAGACGCCCTTCTGCTTCACCTGGAACGCCCAGACGCCGTAGACGGTCTTGCCGTCGGTGGAGCCCTCGATGACCGTGACCTGGGTGCTGCCGGTCTGCGAGGCCTGCAGCGCCTGCGCGATCGGGATGTTGCCGGCCTGCTGGTCGGTGGTCCGGGAGACCAGGCCGACAGCGCCCTGCTGACCGGGCACCTGCGCGGACCAGCCGTGCTTGGCGATGTCCTCGTTGGTGTTGATCATGAAGGTGCCGTTCGCGGCGACCTCGACCGTGGGGGTGTCCTTGGTCGGCTTCTGCCCGGCCTTGGTCAGGTCGCTGACGCAGGTGGCGATCTGCTTCGTGGTGAGCGCGTCGCCCTTGTTCCAGCACAGCGGCGCGAACTGCACCCAGTTCGAACCGGAGGTCACCTGCACCATCGGCTTCGACGGCGCGTAGTGGTTCGCGATCGGAAGGGTGACGGCGAGCGTCGCGGCGCCAACGACGGCGACGGCTCCGAGGGCGGCGACACCGCGGTTGAGACTCATGGTGCTGAGGCTACCGTCCCGCGACGATCACGCCACGTCGGGGGCGGCCGTCGCGTGCTGCACGTGGAGTGTCGTACGCGCCCGGACGGCCCACAGCAGCGCGACCGCCATCAGCGCGGAGGCCGTGGCCATACCGACCTCGCCGACCAGCGGCAGCACGATCCCGAGGCCGCCGCCGAGCACCCAGGTCAACTGGACCACCGTCTCCGAACGGGCGAACGCCGAGGTCCGGACGGCCTCCGGCACGTCGCGCTGGATCAGCGCGTCCAGGGCGACCTTGCCCATGCACTGGGCGAAGCCCGAGACGAAGGCGAGGATGACGACGGTGAGCGCGCTGTAGGCGATCGCGGCGGCCAGCGCGGAGCCGAACGCCAGCGCGAGCATCAACGTGACGAGCGTCTCAGGGCCGCGGGTGCGCAGCCATGCGCCGACCACGGTGCCGAGGGTGTTCCCGATGCCGAGCGCGGCGGCGATCAGGCCCAGCGAGGCCGTCGCGGGCAGCCCGGCGAGCGGGTGCTCGCGGACCAGGAACGCGAGGAAGAAGGTGAGGAACCCGAACAGGACGCGCAGCGCGCCCTCCGCGCCCAGCGCGAGGACCACCCCGGGCCCGACGGTCCGCAGCCCGACCTTGGCCGCGTCCGGTCCGGCCCCATCCTGTCCGGCCCCATCCTGTCCGGCCGCGTCCTGTGCGGCTCCCACCTGTCCGGCCTCCGTCGGGACGTCCCCGTCCATCGGGGCATACGCCGGGACGTCCGCATGGGGCCGGGCCTGCCGGGGGTCCTCGGCGTGGAGGAGTGCCCGTTCCTCCCCCCTGGCCACGTCCACCTTGTGCGGCAGCGCGAACGAGAGTCCCGCGCCGACCACGTAGATCAGGAACGCGCCGCGCAGCGGCCAGTCCGGCCCGATCAGGTGCAGCAGACCGCCCACCCCCGCCGCCACACCCGTGGAGAGCAGTCCGGCCAGCGACACCCGCGAGTTCGCCTTCACCAGCGGCAGCTGCGGTGGTCGCAGCCGTGGCACGACGACGCTGCGGATCACCCCGTAGGCCTTGGACGCGACCAGCACGCCCAGCGCCTCCGGGTAGATCTGCAGCCCGCCCCCGGCGATCGAGCCGGCCATCATCCAGGCCAGCGCGGCCCGGACCAGCATGCTGCCCGCCATGGCGGCCCGCCGCCCGCTCGGGATCCGGTCCAGCAGCGGCCCGATCACCGGGGCCAGCAGGACGAACGGCGCCATCGTGATCAGCAGGTAGAGGGCGACACGCCCGCGTGCCTCGTGCGTCGGTACGGAGAAGAAGATCGTGGACGCCAGCGCGACGGTGATCATCATGTCGCCGGCGGAGTTCACCGCGTGCAGTTCGATCAGCTTGGCCAGGCCGGACTCGCCCGCGCCCTCCGCGGAGGTCGCCTTCCTGATCCGCCGCCCCGTCGCGTTCGCGGCGTTGCCGGTGCGCAGCGCGGCAGACGAGGAGAACCGGTGCACAGCGGACGCCGCACGCCGGGCCATTCCCGCTTCAGGCTCGGCCATATCTCCCATGGTGCCCGACAAGGAACGCGAGGAGCGGTAGTTTCGGCGGCGGGTTCCGCGTCCACGCGGGACAGCGGAGCAGGCGTTCGGCAAGAATAGGAAGTCGCACCGCTACCGTGCGCAGCGCGCACGACGGGCGGGTGCTCCGAGGGCGTGGTTGGGGCCGCGACGAGGTTGGGAGAGAATCAGTCCGTGATGAGTGCTGCGACGACGACGCGAAGCCGTACCCCTGACCGCGTGTGCGCTGAGGCCGTGGAGTTCGCCCGGCACGCGGCGGTCGAGGCCGTCGGTGTGGCCGCCGTCGGTGAGCACCTCGGTCTGGACGTCGAGGGCGACCGCGTGGTCACCCACTACTTCGCCACCACCGAGAAGGCCTACCGCGGCTGGCGCTGGGCGGTCACGGTGACCCGCGCGGCCCGTGCCAAGCAGGTCACCCTGGACGAAACGGTGCTGCTGCCCGGGCAGGACGCGCTGATCGCGCCGGAGTGGGTGCCGTGGAGCGAGCGCCTGCGCCCCGGCGACCTCGGCCCCGGCGACCTGCTCCCCACCGAGGCCGACGACCTGCGCCTGGAGCCCGGCTACTCCGGCGAGGACGAGCCGGCGCCGAACTCGGCGCTGGCGGAGGACCGCCTGTCCGGCATCGCCGGCGAGGACGTCGCGATCGAGCCGTCCGGCGCGGCCGTCGCGTTCGCACCGGACAACGAGCGCGCGCAGATCGCGT
Source organism: Streptacidiphilus sp. MAP12-33 (assembly GCF_041261265.1). Taxonomy (NCBI): domain Bacteria; kingdom Bacillati; phylum Actinomycetota; class Actinomycetes; order Kitasatosporales; family Streptomycetaceae; genus Streptacidiphilus; species Streptacidiphilus sp. MAP12-33. Next base: position 153,228 of record NZ_JBGCCA010000006.1, on the reverse strand, counting down.
CCGTGGCGGACGAGCTGGGCATGGGCCGCGCCCGGGTGCTGAGCCGACTCGGCCTCAACATCGCCGCGGACCGCTGGGAGAAGGAGTTCGGCGCGCACTCGCCGATGGCGCAGGCGGCGCCGGCGGCGTGCGTCTCGTGCGGCTTCATGGTCCCGCTGGGCGGTTCGCTCAGTCAGGCCTTCGGCGTCTGCAGCAACGAGTTCAGCCCGGCGGACGGCCGCATCATCTCTCTCGCCTACGGATGCGGCGCCCACTCCGAGGCGGCGGTCATGCCCGCCCCGACGGCTCCGGCGGAGCCGGTCCTGGACGAGTTCTCCCTGGAGCCCCTCCCGCTCCACCCGGACCGCTCCGGCGGCTCCGTCGAGGAGAGCACCCCGGCCGAGGAGCTCGGCCACAGCTGACCTTGGGTTGCACTCCAGGGGCGCGGGGAACTGCGCGACAAGCCACTGATGGCAGATGGTCCCCCATGCGCAGGGCCATCCGCACGCAGGCGGTTCTCGCGCAGTTCCCCGCGTCCCTGGGTAGTGCAGCTACATGCTGATCGCTTCCAGTTTCGACCGTAGATACTCGGACGAATCCACGGCCTCGTACGCGACCGGCCCCGCCACCGGTGACACGCGGGTGTGGGGATCGCACTCGTAGAAGAACACCAGCGACATCAGGTCCTCCTCCGGCGCGTCCGCCGGCGGTGGGAGGACCCGGTGGCGGCCGCTGCGCCACCGGTCGCCGGTCCAGCGCGCCATCAGGTCGCCGATGTTGACCGTCAGCGCGTCCGGGACGAACGGGGCGTCGACCCAGCCCTCGCCCGGGATGTCGATCTGGAGACCGCCGAGGCCGGGCTCGCGGTCCAGCAGCGTGACGGTGCCGAAATCCGTGTGCGGGCCGATGCGGAACTGGCCCGGTTCCGGCGCGCCGACCACCGAGACGCCGGGGTACCAGTTGATGTTCAGCGTGTAGGTCGGGTGCCGGGTATGGTCGGTGAAGAACGACGGGCCCTGCCCGAGCGCCGCGCCGAGCAGGCGCAGGATCTCGTCCGACAGGGCCCGCATCCGGGCCAGGTACGGCTCGACGACCGACTGGAGCGCCGGTGCCTCCGCCGAGGGCCACCGGTTCGGCTGGAACCAGAACGCGTCGATCGCGGCGTCGCCGACCGGGGCGTCCGCGCCCACCGTCCAGGACTCCTTCAGGTCGGGCGGGGAGGGCGTGCCCTCCGCGTAGGCGTTGGCCTCGGCGCCCTGGGCCAGCCAGCCGCGGCCGCCGACGCTGACGCAGTACCGCTGCTTCACCGGTGCCGGCAGGGCGAAGAACTCCCGGGCCGCCTCCCGGACCGTGCGCCGCTCGGCGGAGCTGACGCCGTGTCCGGTGACCAGCAGGAAGCCCGCCTCGCGCAGGGCCGCGTCCACCGCCGCCGCCGTCGTGGCCTGCTGCGCGGGGGTCCCGGTCAGCCAGGGGTCCAGATCGATCGTGGGGATCATGCGCCGATGTCCTCGTTCCACAGGTCGGGGTGCTCGCGGATGAAGTCCGTCATCATCCGCACGCACTCGGGGTCGTCGAGCAGGACGATCTCCACGCCGTGCTCGGCGAGCCAGTCGTGGCCGCCGTGGAAGGTGGCCGCCTCGCCGACGACGACCCGGCCGATGCCGAACTGCCGGACCAGGCCCGAGCAGTACCAGCAGGGGGAGAGCGTCGTCACCATGGTGGTGCGGCCGTAGCCGCGCAGCCGGCCCGCCGCGCGGAACGCGGCGGTCTCGGCGTGCATGGAGGGGTCGCCGTCCTGGACCCGGCGGTTGTGGCCGGAGCCGAGCAGCTCGCCGTCGGGACCGAACAGGGCCGCGCCGATGGGGATGCCGCCCTCGGCGAGGCCGCGCCGGGCCTCGCCGAGGGCGACGGAGAGCAGGTAGGGGTAGTCCGGGGAAACCATGTGCTTACGATGCCTCGGCGCCCTCCGTGCCAACCGTCCGCAGGCCCGGAACCGCCCGGAGTGCCGCGTAGACCAGACCCGCGATCAGGAACCCGGCCAGGAAGGCGATGTCGCCGATCTGCGGGACCTGCCGGGCGATCAGTCCGGTGTACTCGGTCTGGTTCGAGAAGAGCCAGACCCCCAGCCCCGTCCCGACGGCCATCGCGATCGGCCCGGACCACCGGGCGAAGCGTTCGTCCGAGAGGTCCGCCGCGACCTCGGCGTCGCTCTGCCCGCGCCGGAACCAGCGGTCCAGGAAGACCACGGCCAGCCACGGGCCGATCCAGTAGGTGATGACCAGCAGGAAGTCGGTGTACTTCGCGCCCGAGTCGTGCAGGCCCGACCAGGCGACCGCCGTCCCGGCGACGCCGAAGACGAGCGCGACCGTCGCCCGCCGCACCGCGGCCGGGAGCCGGATGCCCATCGCGACGAAGGACAGCGCGCCCGAGTAGATGTTCAGCGCGTTCGCGGCCACGCCGCCCACCGCGATCGCCAGCAGCGTCAGGTCGCCGAGCCAGCCGGGCAGCGGGTGGACGAAGGCGGCGGTGGGGGACAGCCCGGACGGCACGGCGATGGTCACCGAGGCCGCGCCGACGATCTCCAGGAAGACGCAGGACCAGAAGACGCCGACGGCGGGCCAGAGCGCGACCTGCCACTTCGGCGTCGAGGCGGGCAGGTAGCGGGTGTAGTCGGAGCCGTAGGGCGTCCAGCCGGCGGCGTAGCCGAAGGCCGCGCCCGCCGTCAGCAGGAAGGCGCCGGGGAACGCGTGCGCGCCGTTCGCCGCGCCGAGGTGCGCCTTGCCCAGCAGGACCGCCGCGGCGACCACGAAGACCACCGTCAACGCGGGGAAGGTGTACTTCTCCGCCGTGTGGATGAAGTTGTGGCCGAGGAAGGCGATGGCCACCTGCAGCACGGCCACCAGGAACAGGCAGAGCAGCACCGGCCAGCCCGTCAGCGTGCCGAGCGCGTACGCGGCGCTGACGCTGTTCACGGCGAACCAGCCGATTCCGGCGGTCAGCGCGTTCAGCCCGGCCGGGAGCGCGTTGCCGCGGAAGCCGAAGGCGGTGCGTCCGGCGACCATCTGCGGCACGCCGAACCGGGGACCGGACAGGCCCAGGAAGCCGTGCGCGACCGAGCCGAGCCCGGTGCCGAGCAGGATGGCCAGGGCGGCCGACCAGAAGCCGAGGCCGAAGACGCCGACGCCGAGCACGCCGACGAAGACGGTGGCGAACTCCATGTTGGGGGAGGTCCAGGTCCACAGCAGGCCCAGCGGACGGCCGTGGCGTGCGGAGGCGGGAACGGGCTCGGCGCCGGTGGGTTCGACGGCGAGGACGTGGTCCCCGTAGGCGGTGATGGCTTCCGTGACGGCACCGGGTCCGGCGCCCTGCGTGGTGGTCATGCCCGGCAGTGTCGAGGCCGCGCCGACCCCTGTAAATGCACGAAACAAAGGGTTTACGCCCGCCCCCGCAATCAGTGATCGCACAGCGGTGACGGATACTGAGCGCTATGGCTTACGACGATCTACGGTCCTTCCTCCGAGCGCTGGAGCGCGAGGGCGACCTCAAGCGGATCACGGCGGAGGTGGACCCGTACCTGGAGGTCGGGGAGATCGTCGACCGGGTGCAGAAGGCCAAGGGCCCGGCGCTGCTCTTCGAGAACGTGCGTGGCTCGGCGATGCCGCTGGCCATGAACGTCTTCGGCACCGAGCGCCGGCTGGCCAAGTCGCTGGGGCTCAAGTCCGCCGACGAAATCGGCGAGAAGATCGCCGGGCTGCTGAAGCCGGAGCTGCCGCACGGCTTCACCGGCGTGCGCGAGGCCTTCGGCAAACTGGCCGGGATGACGCACGTCCCGCCGAAGAAGGTGAAGCCGGGCGAGGCCAAGGTCCAGGAGGTCGTGCTCACCGGCGACGACGTCGACCTGATGCAGCTGCCGGCGCTGTTCACCTGGCCGCAGGACGGCGGGTCCTTCTTCAACCTGGGCCTGACCCACACCAAGGACCCGGACACCGGCATCCGCAACCTCGGCCTCTACCGCTTGCAGCGTCACGACAAGCGCACCATCGGCATGCACTGGCAGATCCACAAGGACAGCCGCAACCACGCCGCGGTCGCTGCCAAGCGGGGCGAGAAGCTGCCCGTCGCGATCGCCTTCGGCTGCCCGCCGGCCGTCACCTACGCGGCGACCGCGCCGCTGCCGGGCGACATCGACGAGTACCTGTTCGCGGGCTTCGTCGGCGGCGCGCGGGTCCCGATGGTGGACTGCAAGACCGTCCCGCTCCAGGTGCCGGCCGACGCCGAGGTGGTGCTGGAGGGCTGGCTGGACCCGGACGTGATGCTGCCCGAGGGCCCGTTCGGCGACCACACCGGCTTCTACACCCCGCAGGAGCCGTTCCCGGCGCTGACCATCGACTGCGTGACGATGCGCCGCCGCCCGATCCTGCAGTCCATCGTGGTGGGCCGCCCGCCGACGGAGGACGGGCCGCTGGGCAAGTTCACCGAGCGGTTCTTCCTGCCGCTGCTCAAGGTGATCGTCCCGGACATCGTCGACTACGACCTGCCCGAGGCCGGCGGCTTCCACAACTGCGTGATCGTCTCGATCGACAAGAAGTACCCCAAGCACGCGCAGAAGGTCATGCACGCGATCTGGGGCGCCCACATGATGTCGCTGACCAAGCTGATCATCGTGGTGGACTCCGACTGCGACGTGCACGACTACCACGAGGTCGCCTGGCGGGCGCTGGGCAACGTGGACTACAGCCGGGACCTGTCGGTCGTGGAAGGGCCGGTCGACCACCTCGACCACGCCTCCTACCAGCAGTTCTGGGGCGGCAAGGCGGGCATCGACGCGACCCGCAAGCTGCCGGAGGAGGGCTACACCCGCGACGGCGGCTGGCCCGAGATGGTCCTGTCGGACCCGGCCACGGCCGCGCTCGTGGACACGCGCTGGAAGGAGTACGGGCTCTCATGACGACGGCTGTCGCCACTGCCGAGATCGGCAGGACGAAGGCGTTCCTGCGCCTGGTGATGATCGAGCACTCGGTCTTCGCGTTGCCCTTCGCCTACATCGCCGCACTGACCGCGATGTTCCTGCACGACGGGCGCGTGCACTGGACCCAGCTGCTGCTGGTCACCCTCTGCATGGTCGGCCTGCGGACCTTCGCCATGGCCGCGAACCGCATCATCGACCGCGAGATCGACGCGCGGAACCCGCGCACGGCCGGGCGCGAGCTGGTGACCGGCGCGGTCTCGCTGCGCACGGCCTACACCGGCTCGGCGCTCGCGCTGGTCGTCTTCCTCGCCGCGGCCGCGCTGCTCAACCCGCTCTGCCTGGCGCTGGCGCCCATCGCGGTGATCCCGATGGTCGTCTACCCCTACGGCAAGCGGTTCACCGACTTCCCGCACGCGATCCTGGGCCTGGCGCAGTCCATGGGCCCGATCGGGGCGTGGATCGCGGTCACCGGCACCTGGTCCTGGGAGGCCTGCGTGCTGGGCCTGGCCGTCGGCGTCTGGATCGGCGGCTTCGACCTGATCTTCGCCTGCCAGGACGTGATGGCCGACCGCGCGGACGGCGTCCGCTCGGTCCCGGCCCGCTTCGGCGTCGACAAGGCCCTCTACGGTGCCCGCGCGGCGCACGGGGCCACCATGCTGCTGCTCGGCTGGTACGCCTGGCTGACGGCGGCAGGCTGGGCGTTCTGGATGGGCCTCGCGGTCGTCGCGGTGGCCTTCGTCTACGAGCACTCGATCGTGAAACCGGGCGACCTGTCCCGGCTCAACCGGGCCTTCTTCCAGGTGAACGGGTTCGTCGGGATCTCGCTGTTCTGCTTCGCCCTGCTGGACCTGCTGCTGCGGGGTCTGACCCTCTAGGAATTTCCGACGGCCCTCCCGCTGCTGATCTGCCCAAGGTTGATCTTCAACAGGAGGGCTTCGTCATGAGCGGGACCATTGCGGTGATCGGCACCGGCAACATCGGCGGCACGCTGGGCCGTGCCTTCGCCAAGGCGGGCCACGCCGTCGTCTTCGGCTCCCGTCACCCGGCCACGTCCGGCGCCTCGGGCGACACCGACGCCAAGGTCACCACGGTCGCCGAGGCTGTCGTGGCGGCGGACACCGTCCTGCTCGCCATCCCGGCAGGCGACGTCGAGACGTTCCTGACCGACCACGCGGCCGCCCTCGCGGGCAAGCTCCTGATCGACGCCACCAACCGCTTCCCCGGCCCGGTCCTGCACAGCGCCGACCTCGTCGCCCGCCTGGCCCCGACGGCCCGCTACGCCCGCGCCTTCAACAACCAGGCATGGGAGACCTTCGCCAACCCCCGCTGGGACGGCGTCCCCGGCAACCTCTTCTACACCGTCGACGACGCTGCGGACGCCCCCGCCGTCGAGGCCCTGATCAGCGCGGTCGGCCTGGTCCCGACCTTCGCCGGCCCGAACCGCCCGGACCTTCTCGACGCGGCCCTGTTCCTGCTCGCCCCGTCCTTCGCCACCCTCGGCCGCCGCACCGGCTTCCGCCTCGTGCACGACTGACAGGCCGGGCCCGTTAGGGTCGAAGACGTGAAGCGTGAGCCGTGGGTCGTGGGGGTGTCGGGAGCGTCGGGGACGCCGTACGCGGCGGCGGTGATACGCGGGTTGCTGGGGGCAGGCGAGGCCGTCGACGTCGTGGTGAGCCGGGCGGCGCGGCTGACGTTGATCGACGAGACCGGCATCCCGTTCCGGGACGCGTACTGGCGCGAGGACCTGCGGGAGTGGCTGGAGCGGCCGCTGGACCGGGGGAAGCCCGAGCCGTTCGAGCTGGAGGACGTGCGGTACTGGACGGCCGGGGACTTCGCCGCCGGGCCGTCGAGCGGGTCGTATCCCGCCAGAGGGATGATCGTGGTGCCGTGCAGTGCGGCAGCCGTCGCGGGCATCGCGATCGGCCTCAGCAAGGACCTGCTCCAGCGGGCGGCGAGCGTCACGCTCAAGGAGCGGCGTCCGCTCGCGCTCTGCGTGCGGGAGACCCCGCTCAGTGGGGTGACTCTGCGTCAACTCGCGGACCTGGACGGCCAGGGCGCCGTGGTGATCCCCGCCTCCCCGGGGTTCTACGCCGGCTCGGCCAGCGTCCAGCAGCTCGTGGATTTCGTGGCCGGGCGTGTGCTCGACTCCGTCAAGGTCGAGCACCGGCTCTACCACCGCTGGGCGGGTGAACTGGGCGGAGGAGCCCCCTCGACGTGAGCTCGACGTGATGCGGGTCACCTCGTCGGAGTATCTTCTTTGCGAACAGGGGGCCGCGTCGGCCTGGAGTTTTGGAATCCGGATACTGTCGGCAGGTTCCCCAACGATTGGAAGGCCAGGTTTTTCCTCATGGATGCGGTGGACAGGCAGCTCATCCAGGCGCTGCGTGAAAACGGTCGCGCCTCGTACGCCGAGCTGGGACGGCTCGTCGGCTTGTCCGGCCCCAGCGTGACCGACCGGATCAACCGCCTCGAACAGGCGGGCGTCATCACCGGCTACCGCGCCACGGTCAACCCCGCCTCGCTCGGCCTCGGCGTCACCGCCCTGATCGGCCTCCAGCTGACCGACGCCGCCGACCACGACGACGTCGCCTCCCGGCTGCGCGACCTGCCCGACGTCGAGGACTGCTGGTTCATCGCGGGCGACGACTCCTACATGCTCAAGGTCCGCGTCCCCGACGTGGACGGCCTCGAATCCATCGTGAAGCGGCTTTCCGGCACCAAGGGCGTCGCCCGGACCCGCACCACCGTGGTCCTCTCCACCAAGTGGGAGAACCGCGCGGTGGAACTGCCCGACACCGAGTTCACGGACGCGACGCGAAAGGCGTGATGCGCGCATGGCCCTGGTGACACTGGACGAGCTGCGCGAGGCGCAGCGACGGATCGCCGGGGTCGCGGTGCGCACCCCGCTGCTGCCCTGCCCCTGGGCCGACCGCCCCGGGCGTTCGCTGCACCTGAAGCCGGAGAACCTGCAACCCACCGGCGCGTTCAAGATCCGCGGCGCCTACAACCGGCTGGCGGCGCTGACGGACGAGGAGCGGGCGCGCGGCGTGGTGGCGCAGTCCAGCGGCAACCACGCCCAGGCGGTGGCCTACGCGGCGCGCCGGCTCGGCATCAAGGCCGTCATCGTCATGCCCGACACCTCACCCGAGGTGAAGGTCGAGAACACCCGCTCCTTCGGCGCCGAGGTGATCCTCGTCGACATGACGCAGCGGGACGACCTCCCCGCGGAGCTGGTAGAGCGCCACGGCTACGTCTGGGTGCCGCCCTACGACGACCCCTACATCATCGCGGGCCAGGGCACGACGGGCCTGGAGATCGCCGACGACGCCGCGATGCTGGACCTGGACCTCCAGACCGTCCTGGTGCCGGTCAGCGGCGGCGGGCTGATCAGCGGCGTGGCGACGGCGCTCAAGCTGACGATGCCGGGCGTGCGGGTCATCGGCGTCGAACCCGCCCTGGCGGGCGACGCGGCGGACAGCTTCCGCGCCGGCGAACGGCGCGTCTGGCCCCACTCGGACACCTACCGCACGATCGCGGACGGCCTGCGTACGACCTCGCTCGGCGTGCTGCCGTGGGAGCACGTGCAGGCCTACGTGGACGACATCATCACCGTCTCCGAGGAGGAGATCGCCGAGGCGGTCGCCGTCCTGGCCCGCAGGGGCCGCCTGGTGGCGGAGCCCTCGGGCGCGGTGACGACGGCTGCCTACCTCTTCCACGCCGACGCCCTGCCGGGCTCGCGCTTCGCGGCGGTCCTCAGCGGCGGCAACCTGGAGCCTGCGCTCCTCGGAAAGCTGCTGGCGGCGTAGCCGCCTCTCAGGGGCGCGGGGAACCGCGCGAGAACCACCGGCGTGCGGATGGCCCGCCCGTTCGGCGCGCTACGTGGGTGGGTGGCTTCATGCGCGGTTCCCCGCGCCCCTGACGATGGTCCGCATCTGCCCAGGGCGTAGGCTCGTACGGATTTGTCAGGTCGCTGATGGAGGCGGAACTCGGATGGACGCAGGGCTGAAGCGCGAGCTGGAGGCGAAGGTCTACGCCGGGGAGCGGCTCACCCGTGAGGACGGGATCGCGCTCTACGAGACCGACGACCTCGCGTGGCTCGGTGGGCTGGCCCACCACGTTCGGACGCAGAAGAACGGCGACGTCGTCCACTTCAACGTCAACCGCCACCTGAACATGACCAACGTCTGCACCGCCTCCTGCGCGTACTGCTCGTTCCAGCGCAAGCCGGGCGAGAAGGACGCCTACACGATGCGCATCGAGGAGGCGGTCAAGCTCGCCAAGGCGATGGAGACCGACCAGCTCACCGAGCTGCACATCGTCAACGGCCTGCACCCCACCCTTCCCTGGCGCTACTACCCGCGTTCGCTGCGGGCGCTGAAGGAGGCGCTGCCGACCGTCGGGCTGAAGGCCTTCACCGCCACCGAGATCCACCACTTCGAGAAGATCTCGGGCCTGTCCGCCGACGAGATCCTCGACGAGCTGATCGACGCCGGCCTGGAGTCGCTGACCGGCGGTGGCGCCGAGATCTTCGACTGGGAGGTGCGGCAGCACATCGTCGACCACGACACCCACTGGGAGGACTGGTCGCGCATCCACCGCCTGGCGCACAGCAAGGGCCTCAAGACGCCGGCGACGATGCTCTACGGCCACATCGAGGAGCCGCGTCACCGCGTGGACCACGTGCTGCGGCTGCGCGAGCTGCAGGACGAGACCGGCGGCTTCCAGGTCTTCATCCCGCTGCGCTACCAGCACGACTTCCACGACTCGCGAGACGGCAAGATCCGCAACACGCTCCAGGCGCGCACCACCATGGCGACCGGCGCGGACATGATCAAGACCTTCGCCGTCTCCCGGCTGCTCTTCGACAACGTGCCGCACGTCAAGGTCTTCTGGGTGATGCACGGCCTGGCCGGTGCCCAGCTGATGCTCAACCACGGCGCGGACGACATGGACGGCTCGGTCGTCGAGTACAAGATCACCCACGACGCGGACGGCTTCGGCACGCCGAACAAGCTGACCCGCGACGACCTGCTCGACCTGATCCGCGACGCGGGCTTCCGCCCGGTCGAGCGGAACACCCGCTACGAGATCATCAACGAGTACCCGGGGCCGGACGCCGCCCGCCGCGAGGCGCCGCAGCCGATGCGGTTCTAAGGACGGCCCGCTCCATGGCACTGCGCTTCACGCTCGATCCGGAGGTCACGCCCGGCCTCGTCGAGGAGATCGTCGGCGTCTGGACGGACGCCAGCAACGCCGGCGGCGCGATCGGATTCGTGCCGCCGGTGAGCCGGGACGACGTCCGGCCGACCGCGCTCGCCGCCTTCGCGGGTCTGGGCGACGGCGCCGACCGCCTGCTCGTCGCGCACGACGTGGAGAGCGGCCGCCTGGCCGGTGCGCTCTTCGTCGTCGACAACCGCTTCGGCCTCAAGGCCCACTGGCGGGGCCTGGCCCGGGTCATGCTGCACCCCGACTTCCAGGGCCGGGGCGACGGTCTCGCCCTGCTCGCGGAGGCGGAGCGGCTGGCCCGCGGCTGGGGCCTTTCCGCCCTGTCGCTGGACTGCCGGGGCGGCATCGGCCTGGAGCACTTCTACGCCCGCTGCGGCTACAAGGAGGTCGGCCGGCTGCCGGGCGCGATCCGGGTCGGCCCCGGCGACGACCGCGACGACATCCTCATGTGGCTCGACCTGCGCTGACGCGGTCCTTCTCGCGTTGTCCACAGCCCTGTGAAGATCGCGCCGGGGCGCGTGCTTCACTTGTGGGGTATTGCCCTCCCCGTAGGGAACCCCGTAGGGAAAGAGAATCCGCGTCGTGAGCACCAAGTCGCACGCCACCCTCCGCTACAGCGCGATGCGCGCCAGCATCTTCCTGGCCTGCTTCCTGATCGCCCTGGTGCTCGCCCACGTCAAGGTGATCCCGGTGACGGCCGGCGCCTCCGGCGTCTTCCTGCTGCTGATGATCGCCGCGCTCGTCTCCGCGCCGATCAGCTTCGTGATCCTGAGCAAGCAGCGTGACGCCGTGTCCGAGCAGATCACCGGCGGGATCGCCCGCCGCAGGGCGGACAAGCAGAGCATGAGCGGCCGCATCGCCGCGCAGAACGCCGCCGAGGACGCGCTGGACGACGCGGCCCGCGCCCAGAAGTAACCCCGGAACCCCGCGGGTGAACCGCCGTCCCACCGGGCGTGACGTCGCCGAGCGCGCCGGGGTGTCCCAGGCCACCGTCTCGCTGGTCTTCTCCGGCTCCGGCTCCACGCTGCACCGCGTCTCCGAGGCCACCAGGGAACGCGTCCTCGCCGCCGCCACCGAGCTCGGCTACGCGCCGCAGGCGGCCGGCCGCCAGCTGCGGCTGGGCCGGACCGGCATGCTGCTGCTGGCGGTGCCGAACATCCTCGGCCCGTTCTTCGCCCGCGTCCTGGCCGGCGCGCAGGCGGAGGCCGAGGGCGGCGGTCTCTCCGTCGTCGTCTCCTCCGCGTGGGACCACGCCGTGCTGGCCCGCGCCGCGCGCGGCGGCCAGTACGACGGCCTGCTGATCTGCTCGCCCGACGACAGCCAGCTCGGCGGCGACCTGCCCGACGACGTGCCCGTCGTCTTCCTCGACGCCGACCCGGCGCTCGGCGCGGGACACGCCCGCCGCCGCACCCAGCAGCTCGACGTCGGCGCCGGGATGGCCGCCGCCGTCACGCACCTGCGCGAGCTCGGGCACCGGCGGCTCGGCCACCTGCGGTCGATCGAGTCCGCGCACACCTTCCGGGCCCGCCAGGCGGGCTTCGAGGCGGCCGCGGCGGGCGCGGAGGTCGTGGAGGTCGGCGTCTCCGTCAACGGCGGCCTGGAGGCCGCCAGGGAGGCGGCACGGTCCCTCCTCGCCGCCGCCGAGGGCCGCCCCCGCGCCGTCGTCTGCGACGACGACGTGGTCGCCGCCGGGGTCTACCACGTGGCCGCCGAGCTGGGCCTGCGCATCCCCGAGGACCTCTCCGTCGTCGGCATCGACAACATCGTGGCCGCGCCGCTGTTCGCGCCCGCGCTCACCACCGTCGACCTGCCCGGCGAGCGTCTGGGCGCGGCGGGGGTGCGCCTGCTCGCCGCGCTGGGCGCGGGCGAGGCCGTCGCGGACCCGGCGCCGCTGCCGACGCGGCTGGTCGTCCGCCGGTCCACCGGACGCTGAGCGGGTTCGACCGGGGGATAGGCTGAACGCGTGGATCCCAAGACCCGAACCCGCGTCGTCACCGCCGCATTGGTGCTGCTCCTGATCGCTGTCGTGATCGGTGCCGCCTTGCGGTAGGCATGTGGGTGATAACCGTTTGGATCTCCCGCGTTGCCGAGAGTGACGGTCGGGGTGAACTTGAGCGAGTCCGACCAATCCCGATTTGAACGAGGGAAGTCACGCTCATGCGTCTCAAGCGCGTCCACTCCGTGATCGCAGGTGCCACCCTGGCCGCCGTCCTGGCGGGCAGTGGCCTGGTGGCGACCGCGGAGGCCGCACCGCAGCCCGTCGGTACGCAGGCCCACCAGAGCGTGGGCCATCACGGGCTGATCCCCGCTGCCGACCCCACCACCGCCCTGTCCGTGCTCGGCAAGCTGGGGGTCGTCCAGGACCTCATCGGCCAGCTCACCGCGGCCGCTGGGAAGACTCCGCCGGACACCTCGGCGGTCCAGGGTCTGCTGACCCAGCTCACCAGTGCCATCACCGACCTGAAGTCCTCCCTGCCCGCTCCGCCGCTGCCCGTCACCGGCAAGCCCGCCCCGCACGGGCTGCCGCCGCTGCCGGTCCCGAACCCGCTGGGCGACGCGCTGACGAAGCTCCAGGGGGACCTCACGGCCCTGGTGGCAGCGCTGACGACGGTTCCGCCCGATCCCGGCAAGGTCACCGCGGCACTGACGGCCGTCGTCACCGACCTGCTGGCCGTGGTCACCCAGACCGTCGCCGGTCTGGGCCTCAGCCTGCCGCTGCCGGTCGCCCACACGTGACGCGCTGAACGCGTGAAGGGGCGGGCCTTGTGGCCCGCCCCTTCCGTGTGCGCGTGGTGGCTACAGCTTCTCGATCACGTGGTCGATGCAGGCCGTCAGCGCCTCGACGTCGGCCGGGTCGATCGCCGGGAACATCGCGACGCGCAGCTGGTTGCGGCCCAGCTTGCGGTAGGGCTCGGTGTCCACGATGCCGTTGGCGCGCAGCGCCTTGGCGATCGCGGCGGCGTCGATCGAGTCGTCGAAGTCGATCGTGCCGATGACCTGCGAGCGCTCGGCCGGGTTGGCGACGAACGGGTTCGCGTAGGACGACTTCTCGGCCCAGGTGTACAGGCGCGAGGAGGAGTCCGCGGTGCGGCCGGTGGTGAAGGCCAGACCGCCGTTGTCGTTCATCCAGTCCAGCTGGTCCGCGAGCAGGAACAGCGTGGAGATGGACGGGGTGTTGTACGTCTGGTCCTTCGACGAGTTGTCGATGGCCGTCGGCAGGTCGAAGAACGGCGGGATGTAACGGCCGGACGCGGCGATGCGCGCGGCGCGCTCCAGCGCGGCGGGGGAGAAGACCGCGATCCACAGGCCGCCCTCGGAGGCGAAGCTCTTCTGCGGCGCGAAGTAGTAGACGTCCGACTCGGTGATGTCCACCGGCAGACCGCCGGCGCCGGAGGTGGCGTCCACCAGCACGAGCGCGCCCTCGTCGGCGCCCGCGACCCGGCGGATCGGCATGGCGACACCGGTCGAGGTCTCGTTGTGGGTCAGCGCGTAGACGTCGACCCCGGCCTCGGCCTGCGGCAGCGGGTGCGTGCCCGGCTCGGACTTGATCACGGTGGGCTCGGCCAGCCACGGGGCGGCCTTGACGCTTCCCGCGAACTTGGAGGAGAACTCGCCGAAGTTGAGGTGCTGGGACTTGTTCTCGACCAGCCCGAAGGCGGCGATGTCCCAGAACGCGGTGGAGCCGCCGTTGCCGAGGACGACCTCGTAGCCCTCCGGCAGCGAGAAGAGGCTGCCGATGCCCTCGCGCACGCGCTTGACCAGGTTCTTGACCGGGGCCTGGCGGTGGGAGGTACCGAGCAGGGAGCTACCGGTCGCGGCAAGGGCGCTGAGCGCCTCCGGCCGGACCTTGGACGGACCTGCGCCGAAACGGCCGTCAGCGGGCCGGATGTCAGCGGGGATCTGGATATCAGCCACGGCGGAAGCCTATCGGCTGCGACCTTGCGTGAATCCACGGGTCCGTTGGCTGAGATGGATCACTTGCAGCACCTCGGGGGCGCGGGGCTGTGCCGATTCGCGCCTTCGGCGCGTGGGCGCGGGCGGTCGCGGTGGTTGCCGCCTGAAGTGGCGGCACCTCGGGGGCGCGGGGCTGTGCGCGAGCAACCACCGGCGTGCGGATGGCCCTGCGCGTGCGGCGACTCACCACACGGGGTGACTTGTCGCACACGCGGTTCATCGAGCAGGGCCTCGCGCCCCTGAAGGGGTCAGTGCCCGATGGACGCGTAGCCCTCGATGTCGCGGACGCTGCGGGTGCCCGGGCCGATGTAGCGGGCGGAGGGGCGGACCAGGCGGCCCGTGCGCTTCTGCTCCAGGATGTGCGCGGACCAGCCGGCCGTGCGGGCGCAGGTGAACATCGAGGTGAACATGTGCGCCGGGACCTCGGCGAAGTCCAGGACGATGGCGGCCCAGAACTCCACGTTGGTGGCCAGGACGCGGTCGGGGCGACGCGCGTGCAGCTCCTCCAGGGCGGCCTTCTCCAGCGCCGCGGCGACCTCGAAGCGCGGAGCGTCCAGCTCCTGCGCCGTGCGGCGCAGCACGCGGGCGCGCGGGTCCTCGGCGCGGTAGACGCGGTGGCCGAAGCCCATCAGGCGCTCGCCCTTGTCGAGGGCGTTCTTGACGTAGGCGACCGCGTCGCCGGTCCGCTCGATGTCCTCGATCATGCCGAGCACGCGGGAGGGCGCGCCGCCGTGCAGCGGGCCGGACATGGCGCCGACGGCGCCGGAGAGCGCCGCGGCCACGTCCGCGCCGGTGGAGGCGATGACGCGGGCGGTGAACGTGGAGGCGTTCATGCCGTGCTCGGCCGCGGAGGTCCAGTACGCGTCGACGGCCTTGACGTGCTTCGGGTCCGGCTCGCCGCGCCAGCGGATCATGAAGCGCTCGACGATGGTCTCGGCCTTGTCGATCTCGCTCTGCGGGACCATCGGCAGGCCCTGGCCACGGGCCGACTGCGCCACGTAGGAGAGGGCCATCACCGCGGCGCGGGCGAGGTCGTCGCGGGCCTGCTCGGCGCTGATGTCGAGGAGCGGACGCAGGCCCCACACCGGCGCGAGCATCGCCAGGGCGGACTGGACGTCGACGCGGATGTCGCCGGAGTGGACCGGGATCGGGAACGGCTCGGCCGGCGGCAGGCCGGGGTTGAACTTGCCGTCGACCAGCAGGCCCCAGGTGTTGCCGAAGGAGATGTGGCCGACCAGCTCCTCGATGTCGACACCGCGGTAGCGGAGGGAGCCGCCCTCCTTGTCGGGTTCGGCGATCTCCGTCTCGAACGCAACGACTCCTTCGAGCCCGGGTACGAAGTCGGACATCAGGCGGCTCCTCTGATCTGCTCGGACCGGTCTGTCGTGACCGGTCGGATCGACGGAAGGCTTGGTGGTGTGGCCAAGTCGTCTCTGGTTTTGTGGCCGCGCGGTCGCGCGGCAGGTGCGGTGCGGGTGGGCGTGGCACGCAGTGTCAGAGTGTCAGGCACTGGGTGCATCGCGCCAGATCCCACGACGGTGATGCCCTGCACACGCGTCGTATTCACCTGCT
The DNA here is from genome assembly GCF_041261265.1 of Streptacidiphilus sp. MAP12-33. Lineage (NCBI taxonomy): Bacteria > Bacillati > Actinomycetota > Actinomycetes > Kitasatosporales > Streptomycetaceae > Streptacidiphilus > Streptacidiphilus sp. MAP12-33. The sequence continues at coordinate 137,528 of NZ_JBGCCA010000006.1, read as the reverse complement.
GCCTCCGGCTTCGTCGACGGAGCTCGGCAACGATACTCTCTCGATGTCGAGAGAATCCATGCCGTCGAGCGATCTTCCCGGTCTGTTCAGCCAAGCCGTCCGGCCCCGCCTGGGATGATGGCGGGGTGCATGCATCGGATGCCCCCCTCGCGCCGGACCACGGCCCCCTCGCGCCGCTCGGCCACGTCGACCCGGCGGACATGCGCCGCCAGTACCGGGCGGCGGGCCTGCTGGAGGCGGAGCTCGCGGCGGACCCGGTCCAGCAGTTCACCCGCTGGTTCGTCGACGCGCAGCACGCCGGGCTCGACGAGCCGAACGCCATGGTCGTCTCCACGGTGGACGAGTCCGGCCGGCCGAGCCTGCGCACGGTGCTGCTGAAGGGCTACGACGAGCGCGGCTTCGTCTTCTACACCAACTACGACTCCCGCAAGGGCCGCGACCTCGCCGGCAACCCGCACATCGCGCTGCTCTTCCCGTGGCACCCGATCGCCCGCCAGGTGATCGTCACCGGCACCGCGGTCCGCGTCGGCCGCGACGAGACCGCCGGGTACTTCCGCTCCCGTCCGCACGGCTCGCAGCTCGGTGCCTGGGCCAGTGAGCAGTCCCGCCCGGTGGCCTCCCGCGTGGAGCTGGAGCAGCGTTACGCGGATCTCGCCACGCGCTATCCGGAAGGGGAGGGTGTTCCCGTTCCGCCATTCTGGGGAGGCTTCCGTGTCGCCCCGGAATCCGTCGAATTCTGGCAGGGTCGCGAGAATCGTCTGCACGACCGTCTGCGGTACGACGCCGACCCCACCGCGCCCACCGGCTGGCGGGTCGAGCGACTTTGTCCTTAGACGTGCCGCAAGTCTGTTCGGCCGTTAGAGTGAAGGTGCGGGGTCCGTCCTGGCGGGGCGTCAGGAGCACGCAGTGTCAACGGTGCTGGAGGTCCTGGTGACACGCGTGCGAGCCGTAGCCCGTTCGGATGTTTCGCCTCTGTAACGATTTTCCGGCCTCGGCCGCGTGAGCTGGCTATTCCTTCGCGACGGCATTTTCTGATGTCGCCGATCAACGCGCAGAGGGTCGCCTGGTGCTGTAGCTTGAGCACAATAATCGCCTGAAGAAGGTTTGAGCGGCTGAAATGGCGGTTCACGCAGGTCAGCGCGCCCGAGCCGCATTGGGCGAGGTCCTCCACTCACACCCCGAGGGGTCCCTGTGAACACTCACCTCGCGCCCGAGCCGTCCGAGGCCGCCGCGCCCGAATCCTCCGACAGCGCGGCCCGTCCGCTCCAGCTGTCCCGTCGTGATGCCGTCGCCCCGGCGCATCTGATCAGCCGGGCCCTGCCTGACAACGGCATCGCCAAGCTGGATGTCGCAGCCTTCTGCTCATCCATCTGACGGAGGCTCGGGCTCTCGGGCACATGGACATCGTGGACACCGGTGCATCCTTCTCACAGTTCGTGATCAAGATGCACAGCAGGTGCGACCTCGCTTGTGATCATTGCTACGTCTACGAGCACGCGGACACCAGTTGGGTGCGGCGACCCATGACGCCGTCCGACGAGATCGTTCGTGCCACGGCGGAGCGGATCGCCGATCACGCGCGAACCCACCGGCTACCGGCCGTCCACGTGGTGCTTCACGGGGGAGAGCCCCTGCTCGCGGGGGTCGATCGGCTCGCCTTGGCGGCCAAGGAGCTGACCGCCGCCCTGGAGGGCGTCTGCGCCCTGGATCTGCGGATCCACACCAACGGCGTGACGTTGAACGAACGCCACCTGGAGCTCTTCCGGGCCTATGACATCAAGGTCGGTATCTCCCTGGACGGCGACCAGGCCGCGAACGACCTGCACCGCCGCTACCGCAACGGCCGCAGCAGCTTCGCCAAGGTGGTCCGGGCCGTCGAGCTGCTGAAGACGCCTCGCTGGCGTCCGCTCTTCGCGGGCCTGCTCTGCACCATCGACGTGCGCAACGACCCGGTGGCCGTCTACGACGCGCTCCGCGCGCTGGATCCGCCCCGCATCGACTTCCTCCTCCCGCACGCCACCTGGGAGGAGCCGCCGCTGCGCCCCGAGGGTGCCGGGCCGACGCCGTACGCGGACTGGCTGCTGGCCGTGATGACGCGTTGGGACGCCCAGGGGCGTCCGGTGCCCGTGCGCTTCTTCGACTCCGTGCTCAGCACCCTGTTCCGCGGGGACAGCCTGACGGAGTCGCTCGGCCTCGCCAAGGCCGATCTGCTCGTCGTCGAGACCGACGGCAGCCTGGAGCAGGCCGACTCCCTGAAGACCGCCTACGACGGAGCCCCGGCCACCGAGTTCGACGTGCTGCACGACCCCTTCGACAAGGCCGCCGAGCACCCCGCCCTGCTGAGCCGCCAGCTCGGCCTGGCCGGTCTGTCCGCGCAGTGCCGGGCCTGCCCCGTGGTCACCTCCTGCGGCGGCGGCCTCTACGCCCACCGCTACCGCGCGGAGCCCGACCCGGCCGACGCCTTCGACCATCCCAGCGTCTACTGCGACGACTTGAAGCACTTCATCGTCCGTACCAAGGAGCACTTCGGCGTGGCCGACGAGCACGAGGCGGCGCAGGCCCTGCTGCCGCAGCCCCTTTTCGACCAGCTCGCCACCGGCCGCGGCGGCGCCGAGGCGGTCGGCGCGCTGCGGGCCGCCCAGGTCTCGCTCGGGCGCGCCCTGCTGGACGAACTGGCCGCCCGTATCGAACAGCTGGAGCCGGGACGCGCCGACGCCCAGGTGCTGTGGGCCGTGCTCGCCCGGCTGGACGCCGAGGCCCCCGCCGAGCTGGACAAGGTGCTGAGCCACCCCTACCTGCGCCCGTGGGCGCTTGCCTGCCTGAGGGCCGACGCGACGGCGGGCGCGGACGAGCTGCTGGGCGGGGTGGCCGAACTCGCCGCCGCCGCGGCGGTGCTGGCCGCAGTGGCAGTGGAGCTCGCCGTCCCGGTGCGCGCCGGCCGGCTGCTGTTGCCGACGCTGGGGGTGCTCGGCCTCCCCGAGAGCCTCGCCGGGGCGGCGGCGGTGACGCTGCGCGGCGACGCGGCGGGCTTCACGGTCGAGGCCGGCGCAGGCCTCGCGCCCCTGCGGGTGGAGCTGCGAGCCCCCGAGCGGCAGCCCGCCTGGCAGCCGCTGCGCGGCTGGACCCTGCACGAGGCCTCGCCCGGCGAGGCCTGGCGGATCAACGTCGAGGACCTCGACCCGCGTCGGCTCCAGCACAACTGGGAGGCGGCGGAGCGGCTCCCGGCCAAGGACGCCGAGCTCTGGCGCGAGCGGCTGGAGGGTGCCTGGTCCTGGATCCGGCACCGGATGCCCGCGTACGCGGACGGTCTGCGCGTGGGGCTCGGCACGGTCACCCCGCTGCGACCGGGAGAGGCCGGAAGCGCCGTCAGCGGCGCCGCCCGGGACGCCTTCGGCAACGTCGGGGTCGCCCTGCCGGAGACGCCCGAGTACCTGGCCCTGCTGCTGGTGCACGAGTTCCAGCACGTCAAGCTCGGTGCGATCTTCGACGTGGACGACCTGTTCGACCGGCACGACGTCCGCACCTACCGTGCCCCGTGGCGGCCCGACCCCCGGCCGTTCGAGGGGCTGTTCCAGGGCACCTACGCCCACATCGCCGTGGTCGAGTACTGGCGGGTGCGCGAGCGGGAGCTGACCGAGGCGGGAGCGGCTCCGGAGGCCGTCGCCCACGCCAGGTCCGAGTACGAGCACTGGCTGCGGCACACCCATGCCGCGGTGGTGACCCTGGCCGATTCCGGCAGCCTGACCCCGCAGGGGGAGCGCTTTGTCGGGGCCATGCGCGCTACCGTGTCCCCTTGGTTCGACGAACTGACGGAGGCGGGGGCGAGGGCGGAGACGCCTGTTCTGGTAGGGGACTGACCATGCGTCAGCACGATGGCAGGAGCCACGGCGGTGCGGCCCGCGACGGCGAGGGCCGGGAGGCCGACCGGCTCCGGGCCGGGTTCCGCGCGGATCTGAAGAACCTCGGCCTGCCCAGGGACGCCACCGTGCTGGTGCAGGCGTCCTACTCGCGGGTCCGCCGCGGCGCCCTGGGCGGGCCCGGCCCCGGCGCGCTGCTCGACGCGCTCGTGGAGCGGCTGGACGGGTTCGGCACCCTGGTCGGCTACACCGCGACGCCGGAGAACTCCCGCACCTCGCCCGCCTACGTCGGGGCCACCACCGGCATGGGCGACGACGAGCGGGCGGCCTACGACGCGGCGCTGCCGCCGTTCGACCCCGTCCGCACCCCCGCCTCGCCCGGCGTCGGCATCCTGTCCGAACTGCTGCGCCGCGATCCGCGGGCGTGCCGCAGCAGCCATCCGCAGACCTCCTTCGCCGCGCTCGGCGAGGACGCCGAGGAGATCACCCGCCGGCATCCGGTCGAGCAGCACCTCGGCCCGGACTCCCCGCTGGGCGAGCTCTACCGCCGGGGCGGCTACGGGCTGTTGATCGGCGTGCCGTGGCTCAGGTTCACGCCCTTCCATCTGGCCGACTACCTGGTGCCGACGTTGCCGCGCAAGACCTACCACGCCAAGGTCGTCTCCGACGGCGCGCCGCGGGGCCGGTGGATCGCCTTCGAGGACCTCGACCTGTTCGAGGGCCACTTCGCGGCCTTGGGCGAGCATGTCGAGCGCGAGCTCGCCCCCCGGTTGCGGCGCTGGTGGGTCGGGGACGCCGAGGCGGTGCTGGTCCCGATCGTGCCGGCGGTCGACGCCGCGGTCCGTTTGCTCGAGGAGGGCGTCGTGACGAGCCGCCCCTGGGTCCACTAGACCTTCTTCGACACGGTGTTGACGGAGCATCAATAGGAGCGGTTCCATCGTTACCACGACGGCAACATCGTTCGGGGGTGCGAGTGTGACCGACCAGGAGGGCTGGGACGAGGGCATCCCTCGCCCGATCTTCTTTCTGAGTTACGCGCACTCCCCGCGCGGGGCGGGACGCCCACGCAGTGTCTCCAACCTGTGGGAGACCCGGCTCTTCCGTGACCTCTGCGAGGCCGTGACCGACCTGTCGGGCTGGGACGCGACCGAGCCCCCGGGCTTCATGGACTCCGGCCTCAACGTCGGGGACGGCTGGTCGGAGCGGATCAGCGAGATGCTCGCGCACTGCCGCGTCTTCGTGCCGCTCTACTCCGTGCACTACTTCAAGAGCCAGGCCTGCGGTCAGGAGTGGGCGGCCTTCGCCTCCCGCGAGGTGATCTCGGTGGCACCGGGCGCGGCCTCCACGGCCATCGTGCCGGTGCAGTGGGTCCGGGTGCCCGAGGACCGGTTGCCTCCGGTCGCCAAGGCACTCCAGTTCGACCACCAGGCATTCGGCGACGGCTACCGCACCGAGGGCATGCAGCCCCTGCTGAAGGTCAGCACCTTCCAGTCCGACTACCAGCTGGCCGTCTACCGGCTCGCCCAGCGGATCGTGGACGTGTCCGAGGAGATGCGGGTGCGCATCGGCGCCTGCCGGGACTTCCAGGAGTACGACTCGGCCTTTCCCCCACCCGGGCGGCGCCGGACGCTGCGCATCTCGGTGGCCGCCTGCGATCTGGGGCACCTGCCCGAGGGGCGGGCCCAGGGCGCCTACGGCACCGGCCCCGACGAGTGGCGGCCGTTCCGGGAGCAGACCGCCGACCCGATCGCGCGCCGGGCCGCGGCGGTGGCCCGCGAGTGGGAGTTCCACACCACCATCGAGCCGTTCGCGGACGAGGCCGCCAAGCTGCTGGCCGGCCGGCAACCCGAGGCCCCGTTCCTGCTGCTGCTCGACCGCTGGACGCTGCTGGACCCGGGGCAACGCGAGACGCTCCGCAGACTCGACGCCCACAACCCCGCCTGGGTCGGCCTGATGGAACCCTGGGACCCACAGGACCCGGAGTGCGTCACACGCCGCGAGGAGCTGCGCCTGCTGGCCGAACAGACCCTCGTGAACCTGCGCGCCCAGCGCCTGCAACGGGCGCGGCTGCGCGGCGTCGACGTGACGGCCAGCCTGGACGAGTTCGAACGGATACTGCCGCACGTGGCGCTGAGCGCGATGCACGGCTTCGAGGACCTGGACGGCGGCCCCGACGGGGGCCGGCCGGTGGGACCGGAGCCGGGCGGATCGCCCCCGGCCCGGCCCAACCTGCGCGACGAGCACATCAAGCGAGGGCCCGAACCGGTCAACGGTTCCGCGCCTGCCACCGAGCCGGACGAGCAATCGTCACCCGTCCGTGGGGGAGGGACTCCATGACCGCGACACAGCCCGAGTTCGACACCGAGCCGGGTCTGCCCGGGCGCGGGCAACGCGACGGTCGGGTCGTGACCTTCTACTCCTACAAGGGGGGCACCGGCCGCACCATGGCGCTGGCCAACAGTGCCTGGATCCTGGCCGCCAACGGCTACCGGGTGCTGACCGTGGACTGGGACCTGGAGGCACCGGGCCTGCACCGGTTCTTCGCCCCGTTCCTGGAGCAGGCCGCACTCGACGCGTCCACCGGCGTCATCGACCTCATCTACGACTACTGCGACGCCCCCATGGAGGGCGAGGAGTTCGACCCCGAGGCGGTGGGCGACTGGGCGCGGGTGATGCCGCACATCCTGTCGCTGAACTGGTCCGGCTTCCCCGGCGAGGGCTGCCTGGACTTCCTCCCGGCCGGCCAGGCCCACAGCGACTACGGCGCCATGGTCGCCAACATCAACTGGGACGACTTCTACCGCCGCCGCCACGGAGCGGAGTTCTTCAAGGCCCTGCGCGCCGACATGCGGCGTCAGTACGACTACATCCTGATCGACAGCCGGACCGGTCTCTCCGACATCCAGGAGATCTGCACCGTCGAACTCCCCGACGACCTGGTCGTCTGCTTCACCCTGAGCAACCAGAACATCGAGGGCGCCGCCGAGATCGCCCGCAAGATCACCGAGCGGCACTACAACCGCGGCATCCGTATCCTGCCGGTGCCGATGCGCATCGACGACGGCGAGAAGAGCAAGGCCGACGCGGGCCGGGCGCTGGCCCGGCGCCGGTTCACCGGGCTGCCGCAGGGGCTCACCGAGAGTGCCAGGGACCACCACTGGGACTCGGTGGAGATCCCCTACCAGCCCTACTACGCCTACGAGGAGATCCTCGCGCCCTTCGGTGACAAGCCCGGCTCGCCGACCTCGATGCTCTCCGCCTGCGAACGCCTGGTCACCTCGGTCACCTTCAACCGGGTCAGCGCGCTGCCGCCGATGGACGAGGACGTCCGGCTCCACTACACCGAGCTGTTCACCAGGCCCCGGCCCACCGCGCGCGAGGACGTGATCCTCTCCTACGCCTCCGAGGACCGGATGTGGGCGGAGTGGATCGAGTGGGTGCTCACCCGCGCCGGACTGCGGGTCATGCCGCGGGAGCTCGGTTCGCTGCCGCGCGGCGAGGACCGCATCCGCGAGTCGGTCACCCGCACCGTGGCGGTCTGGAGCCAGGCCTACGCCCGCGCTGTCCAGTCCCGGCTGGCCCGGGACCTGCTGGTCGGCGAGCGCACGCAGGAGCAGCCCGACGTGATCACCGTCCGGGTCAGCGACACCCGTTCGGTCACCTCCCTGGGCGGCAACTCCGTCGAGCTGTTCCGGCTGGAGGAGGACTCGGCCCGCTCGGTACTGCTGCGGACCGTCGGTCTGCCCGACCCGGGCCTCAGCGACATCGTCCCCGGCGAGGGCCCGCGTTTTCCCGGCCGGCGGCCGGCCATCTGGAACCTGCGCCTGCGCAATCCCTCCTTCACCGGCCGCGCCGCCGTGCTGGACCGGCTCCGCGACCAGTTGCGCGGCCGGCACCGCGACCGCCGCTCCACCGTGGTGCTGCCGACCCCGCAGACCCTCTACGGCCTCGGCGGCGTCGGCAAGACCCAGGTCGCGCTGGAGTACGCGCACCGCTTCATGGCCGACTACGACCTGGTCTGGTGGATCGAGGCGGAACAGCCCGAGCAGGTCGCCGTCTCCCTCACCGAGTTGGGCCGCCGCCTGGAGCTGCGCGTCGGCGAGAACGCGAACGAGAACGCCGAACTGGTCAAGGAGACGCTGCGGGTGGGCACCCACCCGAAGGCCAGGCGCTGGCTGCTGATCTTCGACAACGCCGACGACCCGTCGCAGATCGTGCAGTTCTTCCCCGGCGGCTCCGGCGACGTCCTGGTCACCTCACGCAACCAGTCCTGGAACAACCACGCGGAGGCGTTGGAGGTCGACGTCTTCCGGCGGGAGGAGAGCATCGAGCACCTGTGCCGCCGCGCCCCCGCGCTGTCCGCGCAGGAGGCCGCCATGGTCGCCGAGGCCGTCGGTGACCTGCCGCTGGCCGTGGAGATCGCCTCCGCCTGGCTGGAGACCACCGGCGTCCCCGTCGCCACCTATGTGGACCAGCTGCGGGAGGCGGCCGTCGACGCGCTCGCGGTCACCCGCCCCGACGACTACCCGAGCACCTTCGGGGCGACCTGGAACGTCTCCATCTCCCGGCTGCGCGAGCAGATGCCCGCTGCGGTCAGACTGCTCCAGATGTGCGCCTTCCTCGCGCCGGACTCGATCGCCCTCAGCGTCTTCTACACCGACCAGATGATGAAGGCACTGCTCCCCTTCGACGAGGAGCTGCGCGACAAGAACATGATGGGCCAGGTGATCCGGGCGGTCGGCCGGTACGGGCTGGCCAAGGTCGACAACAGCAACCGCACCTTCCAGGTGCACCGGATGGTCCAGGCGGTGATCAGGGCCCAGCTGAGCCCCGAGGAGAACGAGGACCTGGTCCACGAGGTCCACCGCGTGCTGGTCGGCGCCCGCCCCAACATCGGCGACACCGACGACCCGGAGAACTGGCCCGCCTTCGAGCTGATCTGGCCGCACCTGGGACCCTCGAACGCGGAGAACTGCGACGAGGCCGACACCCGGCAGCTGCTCATCGACCGCGTCCGCTACCTGTGGAAGCGCGGTGACCTGGACCGCGCCGAGAGCCTGGGCCGACGCCTGGACAGCACCTGGACCGAGAAGCTGGGCGAGGACGACCGGCAGACCCTGCAACTGCGCTTCCAGCTCGCCAGCGTGCTGCGCAGCAAGGGCCTGTTCCAGGAGTGCCTGGCGATGGACCAGGACACCTTCGACCGGCAGGCGCGGGTGATGCGGGCCGACCACCCGCTCACCCTGATGACCGCCGGCTCCCTCGCCGCCGACCTGCGGATGCTCGGCCGGTACCCCGAGGCGCTCCGGCGTGACCAGCAGACGTACCTGAAGATGAAGGAGGAGCTGGGCGAGGAGGACCGGCGCACCCTCAACGTCGCCCACAACCTGGCCATCGACTACCGGTTCAACGGCGACTACGAGGCGGCCCGCATCCTCGACGAGGAGGCCCACCGCCTGCGCCGGGACGCACTGGGCGTCACCCACCCGTACACCCTGGTCTCGAAGGCGTCGATGGCCGAGGACGAGCGCGCGCTGGGCAACTTCGGGCGCTCCATCACCCTGCTGAACGAGTTCCGTGACGAGTACTCCGTCCCGGTGCCCGACCTGGCCTCGCTGCGGTACACGATGAGCCTCGCGGTGTCGCTACGCCGGGCCGGGGAGCAGAGCGAGGCGCGGCGGCTCACCATGGACACCTACAACCGCTACCTGGAGCGCTACGGCGCCGAGGTGCCGGACGCGCTCTCCTGCGCGCTGAACCTCGCCGCGGAGCACTCGGCGGCCGGCGACAAGGAGCTGGCCCGAGACATGGCGGAGGAGGTGCTGCGGTCCTACCGGCAGAGCGTCGGCCGGGAGCACCCGTTCACCCTGATCTGCGCCAACAACCTCACCATCTACCTGCGCGACCTGGGCCAGCCGCAGCAGCTGCGGGAGGCGGTGGCCCTGGGCACCAACACCCTGGACCTGCTGACCGCGCAGCTGGGCGCGGAGCACCCGTTCACCCTGTGCGCGATGCTCAACCTCGCCAACTCCTACGGGGAGTCAGGCGAGTTGGCGAAGGCCGAGGAGCTGGGCCGGCAGGCGCTGGAGGGTCTGGCGACCCGCTACGGGGAGAAGCACCCGGACGCGCTGGTCTGCCAGAGCAACCTGGCCATCACCCTGCGGGACCGCGGCCGCGAGACGGAGGCGGTGGACCTGCGCTCCCGCGCGATCGAGCAGCTGGTCGCCCAGCTCGGCGACACCCACCCGACCGTCTACCACGCCCGCGCCTGGCGCCGCATGGGCCGCGACCTCGAACTCGTCCCCGCCTGAGGCTTCCGCTCCCACCTGTGGTTGCACCACCAGGGGCGCGGGGAACTGCGCGACGAGCCACCGGCGTGCGGATGGTCCTCATCGAACAGGGCCATCCGCCCCGGGTGGTTGCTCGCGCAGTTCCCCGCGCCCCTGGGTAGTGCAACTGACTCAGGCCGGGTCGGCGAGGCCTGGGCGGATGGGCTGCTTGAGGGCGATGCGGCACAGGATGTCGGCCAGCAGGCGCCACGCCTCGAAGTGCGCGGCCCGGCTCTCCAGCACCAGATTGGCGTGCGGAATGTGCCGCGCCAGCCAGATCGAGTGGTCCACCGGGGAGAAGACGTCGTCCTCGCCGTGCCAGATGTCCACCGGCCCGCGGATGTCCGCCACGTCGAACCCCCACGGCTGGAGGAAGGCCAGCAGGTCGTCGACCCAGCCGCCGACCCCGGCGCGCAGCGCCTCCGCGTAGTTGCGCGACAGCGTTGAGCGCAGGCCCGCGTCGGCGATCACGGAGAGGTCCGCGGGCGGCAGTTCGTGGCGCAGCGCCTCCAGCATCCGCTGCGGCTGGTCGCGCATGTCCACCAGGCGGGCCGCGAGCAGCGGGCCGACGCGGTGCAGGCCCTGCTCGCCCGCGCGGAACGCGGCGATGTTCGAGGGCGTCATGCCCTGGTACCAGTCGAGCCCCTCGGCGTCCCGGGGGGCGAGGCCCACCAGCGCGGCCGTGCGGACCACCCGGGCCGACAACAGGGCCGCGCACGCGAGCGCGTGCGGCGCTCCGCCGGAGCGGCCCACCACGCCGAAACGCTCCACCTCCAGCCGGTCGGCGATCGCCGCCACGTCCTCCACGGCGTCGCGCACCAGCCGTCCGGGGCGCCGCTCGGACTGGCCGTAGCCGGGGCGGTCGTAGGTCACGACGCGGACGCCCAGCCGGATCAGCATCCGTTCGAGCGGCAGCTGCCCGAGCCTGCTCCCGGGCATGCCGTGGAGCAGGAAGACCGGCGCGCCCCTGGGGTCGCCCCAGGTCGCCGCCATGAGTGTCCGGCCGTCCCGTGCCTTGACCTCGATGGACGTCACCTTGCTCCTCTACGCGTCTACATGTCGTCTCAGATCCTGCGGTCGCTGCGGGCACGCCAGACGGCCTGCTCCTTGGCGAGCGTCGACTCCGCCTCGCGGGCGAGGCGGGACCAGAGCTCCTCCGCGCCCGGTTCGGCCGGATTGAGCCTGGTCAGGCGGTTCTCGATCTGCTCCAGCTCCTTGGCGGCGACGCGGTACGCGGCGGCCAGCGGGCGGAACTGCTTGAGCTGGGTCCACGCGGTGATCGCGGCACCGAGGGTGGCGAAGGTGCCGAGGGCGTGGAAGTGCAGGGCGCCGAACATCTGGAGCAGCGCCAGGGCGAAGCCGAAGCAGATGGCGGCGAGGGTGGCCATCGACCAGACGGTGCTCTTGTTGTCGTAGGCGTCGGCCTTGCCGACGTACCAGACGCGCTGGGAGCGGACCCGTTCGCGCAGGTAGACCTCGCGGCGCACGGCGAGGCCCTGGCTGCGCAGCCGGGACATCTCGGCGCTGATCGCGGGCTTGGCCTTGGCGTCGATGACGCCGAGGCCCCGGTAGATCTCGAAGACCTCGCTCAGCTCGTCGAGGAACTGCTCGTCGGCGTCGGGCGAGAAGGCCGGGCCGTCGAAGGGGCGCGAGCGGATCGTGTAGCGCCAGGCCAGCCCCTTGATCGCCTCGGCGGCGGCACGGCTCTCGAACCAGAGCGTCTGCGGGTGTTTGGCCCGCAGCCGGCTCCAGTAGTAGAAGGCGGCGAGAAAGGCGGCGACGGACAGGGCCGGGGAGATGTCCAGGCCGTCGGCGTGCCAGTCCGCGATCCCCAGCGCCGACGCCGCGAACAGCGCGAGGATCTGGCCGCCGTACCAGCGGGTGGCGCGTTGCTGTTCGCTCACCGCCACCCGGTCGATGGTGGAGTACGGCTCGGGGATGAGACCGTCCTCGCGGAATTCCCGGGCAGAGATCTGAACCATGGCCGACGCCCCCTCGCGCTCGCACGCCGCAACTGACCACAACTGACTGAACCGGATCCGGTCCTGAATCAGTGTCAACCTGCCCAGCGTCCGTGCACAGCACACGTATGCGCTGAATCGACGAGCGGAGCGCGGCGGTCCGCGTAAGGCGGTGATGCTGCGTCAGAAGGCGTAGAAAATACGGTCCTTGTGCTCTGCCATCAGCTTGGCGTTCCAGTCCGTGCCGCCGTCGACGTTGCCGGAGCGGAACAGCGGCGGCGTGAGGCCCGCCTCGGCGAGCTTGCCGACCGCGACCGCGACGACCGCCTGCATCAGCGCCACCGTCGTCAGCGTGGACACCGGGCCGAAGGTGGTCTGCGCGCCCGGCGCGGTGAGCTCGCCGTCGCCGACGGCGATCTTGCTGTCCAGCACGAGGTCGCAGACGTCCTTGAGGTAGAGGCCGTCCGGGTGCTGCGAGGTGACCTGGGCCGGGTAGGCCAGGGAGGTCACACCGACCACCGTCAGGCCGCGCGAGCGGGCGTGCCGGGCCAGCTCGACCGGCATCACCTGGCGGCCGGAGAGCGAGATCACGAACAGCAGGTCCCCGGCCCGGGCCGGACCCGCGTCCAGCGTCGCCGTCGCCAGCCCCGGCACGCGCTCCAGCGCGCTGCCCAGGTGCGCCGGCACGACGTCCACGCCGATCACGCCCGGCACGGCGAGCAGGTTCATCAGCACCAGGCCTCCGGCCCGGTAGACGACGTCCTGGGCCGGGAGGGACGAGTGCCCCGCGCCGAAGGTGAAGATCCGGCCGCCCTCCCGGACGGTCCGGGCCAGCGCCTCGGCGGCCGCCTCGATACCGGCGGACTCCTCGTCCTTGATCCGCTGGAGGTGGGCGATGGCGGCGTCGAGGTACTGACCGGCGAGATCGCTCATCGGGTTTCGGCTCCCCTGAGTAGCAGACTGGATCGGATCTGTGTGTGCACGGTGGTGGGTCCGCGGTCCCGCTGTCAACATCACAGGCCGCCTGATGAACGGCCCGCCCGGGTTGTCCGTCCGATGCGTAAGAATTGAGGGCGTCCGGAAGCGCGACCGGAGCACATTTGAGGAACGGAGCCCGCGGTCCGATGTCTGGTCTGATCGATACCACTGAGATGTACTTGCGGACGATCTTCGAGCTTGAGGAGGAGGGCGTCGTCCCCATGCGCGCGCGGATCGCGGAGCGCCTGGAGCAGAGCGGGCCCACGGTCAGCCAGACCGTCGCCCGCATGGAACGCGACGGCCTGCTCACGGTCGCCGGCGACCGCCACCTGGAGCTGACGGCGGAGGGCCGCAAGCTGGCTGTCCGCGTCATGCGCAAGCACCGCATCGCGGAGTGCCTGCTGGTCGACGTGATCGGCCTGGAGTGGGAGCAGGTGCACGCGGAGGCGTGCCGTTGGGAGCACGTCATGAGCGAGGCGGTGGAGCGCCGCGTGCTGGAGCTGCTGCGCCACCCCACGCAGTCGCCGTACGGCAACCCGATCCCGGGCCTGGAGGAGCTCGGCGAGGCCCCGGCGGACGCGGGCGAGGTCCTGGTCACCCTCGACGAGCTGGTGGGCGGCGGCGAGAGCCGCAGCGTCGTGGTCCGCAGGATCGGCGAGCCGATCCAGACGGACGCCCAGCTGATGTACACCCTCCGCCGGGCGGGCGTGCAGCCCGGCGCGGTGGTCAACGTGACGCAGTCCACCGGCGGCGTCCTCGTCGGCAGCGGCGGCGAGGCCGCGGAACTCGGCAAGGACATCGCCGCCCACGTCTTCGTCGCCAAGGCCTGAGGCGCGTAGCGCCATCAGGGGCGCGGGGCTCTGCCGACGTGCGGCTCCTCCCCCAGCCTTCGGCCGGGAGGTGCCCCCTGCGTGGGCGCGAGCAACCCACCCGAGGCGGATGGTCCTGCTCACACGGGATCTGACCGCCCTGGGAGGGGGTCCCCCCGGCCGAAGGCTGGGGGATTTTCGCGCAGTTCCCCGCGCCCCTGGCGGTGCAACCGGCGGCAGTGCAAAAAAAGGGGGCGAGGGGTCTCGGCTCTTTTCCCCGAGCGCCGAGACCCCTCGCCTGCCCCCATATTCCTTCCCCGCCCCGAACCCCCGAACCGTGCCCGGCTTCCCCTCCGGGCGCCCCCTGGTGTGCGCCCTGTGCTCCTCTCGTGCGGGTTCGGCGCTTACGCAGGAATTCATTTCCTCGGCAGAACGCCGCAATCCTTGAGCCCGGTCACTCGAAAGTGGGGCTTTTCCACACTTTCGAGCGGGTAGCCTCAACCGTCACGGACATGACTGTGCCCCCGGTCGACCGCGGAAGCGACACCGCGGGACTCGGGGGCACAGGGGATTGCCGGGCTCTGCTACTGCCCCGCGTGAGCGGGCAGCGGCGCCTCTCGGCCGCAGGCGTAAGCGATGGGGTTGATGACCTCGGCCGCCTCCGGCAGCCAGCGGTTCAGCGTGGTGGGCTCCCGGGCCCACTGCGCGTAGCCGAGCAGGCCGATACGGGTGGGCGGGGCGACGACCCAGCCGCCCTCGCCGTGACCGACGAGGTCCAGCCGGCCGGGGCCCCAGCCGAGGCGGCGGAGCATGTCCGGCAGCTTGGGCAGTGCGCCCGGCAGGACCAGGAAGACCAGCCGACGCCCGCGCCCGGGGCCACCCGGCGTCGCGAGGACGGGGCCGAGCTGCAGGCCCATCCGCTCCATGCGCGCCAGCGCCAGGCAGCCCGCCACCTCCGGCACGTCGATCGCGTCGAACGAGCGGCCCGTCGGCAGCAGGATCGAGGCCTGGGGATTCTCCGTCCACCAGCGCCGCACCACGCCGGGGCCGGAGCTCGCGCGGCGCGTCCAGTCGCGGGTCGCGGGGTGTGCGCCCGGCATCGGGCAGGCGAGGTCGCCGCAGGAGCAGCGCGGCGGGCCGTCGCCCTCCAGCAGCCAGGCACCGGGGGAGACCTCCCAGTGCCGCTCCTCCGCATACGTGACCGCCGCCTGCAGCAGCAGATCCCGCGCGCCCCTTCCGGCGTCGACGCGGCCTTCCTGCTCGGTGGCTCCCAGGGTGTCTTCCACGTGCTGCACAACTCGGCGGCGGAGCTGGGGTTACGGGTGATCCGTAAAAGTCGCCGTCCAGGACGCTCGGGGTGGGGCGCGCGGTTGCACGCCAGGGGGCGCACGGGGGGTGCACCCGGGGTGAGCGGGTAGGTGTGCCCCGGATGCTTCGCTACGCTGGTCGGCAGTCGGCCCAATGTCGCTCTTTCCCAGCCATTGACCGCTCTTGACACCTCGTGACGCATCACCGGAACGCATCAGGGGAATGCTCCTGTCCTGCGACCTCCGACTCTCCAGGGGAGGCAGTGACGTCCATGGCCGCCAGACCGCTCGTCGCACGACAGCCCAACGAACGGCTCCAGGCACTGATCCAGGAGGCCGGCTGCTCCAACGCCGGGCTGGCCCGCCGGGTCAACCTCTGTGGGGCCGAGCACGCACTGGACCTGCGGTACGACAAGACCTCGGTCGCCCGCTGGCTGCGCGGCCAGCAACCGCGCGGACAGGCCCCGGCCGTCATCGCCGAGGCCATCGGGCGCAAGCTGGGCCGCGCCGTCACCGTCGACGAGATCGGCATGTCGGACGGCAAGAGCCACGCCTCCGGCGTGGGCCTGCAGTTCGCGCCGCACCTCGCCGACGCGGTCGAGCACGTCGCCGAGCTGTGGCGCAGTGACGTCGGCCGCCGGGACTTCCTCAGCGGTGCGTCAGTCGCCGCAGCCGCGCTCGTCGAGCCCAGCCGCGACTGGCTGATCACCGGCCCCGACCTCTCCGTCGCCCGCACCGGCGGACCGCGTGTGGGCCTCGCGGACGTCGAGGCGGTGCAGGCCACCACGCAGATGCTGGTGGACCTCGACCACCGGTTCGGCAGCGGCCACGTCCGGCCCGTGGTGGTGCACTACCTCAACTCCGTGGTCTCCGGCCTGCTCGCGGGCGCGTACAAGGAGGAGACGGGCCGCAAGCTCTTCGGCGCGGTGGCCCGGCTGACGGAGCTGGCCGGCTACATGGCGATCGACACCGGCCAGCCCGGGCTGGCCCAGCGGTACTACATCCAGGCACTGCGGCTGTCCCAGGCCGCAGATGACCGCGCCTACGGCGGTTACGTGCTGGCCTCCTCGATGAGCCACCTCGCCGCCGCGCTCGGCAACCCGCGCGAGATCGCGCAGTTGGCGCGCGCCGCGCAGGAGGGCGCCCGCGGCCAGGCCACCCCGACGGCCATGGCGATGTTCTACGCCGCCGAGGCGCGCGGACACGCCCTGCTCGGCGACAGCCGCAGCTGCGAGGCGGTGGCCGGCCAGGCGCTGGAGCAGTTGGAGCACAGCCGCCCCGAGGAGGACCCGGACTGGATCGGCCACTTCGACCACGCCTACCTCGCCGACGAACTCGCGCACTGCCACCGCGATCTGGTGCAGCCGCGGCAGAGTGCCCGGCAGGCCAGGGAGGCGCTGCGCGGCCACCCGGAGTCGCGGGTGCGCCGTCGGGCCGTCGACCTGGTCCTGCTGGCCATCGCGCAGCTCCAACTGCGCGAGGTGGACGAGGCCTGCGACACCGGCGCGCGGGCGATGGAGCTGATGTCCGGGCTGCGTTCGGCGCGCGGCGCGGAGTACCTCGACGACTTCCGGCGGATGCTGGAGCCGTACCGCAACCAGCGGTCCGTACAGGAGTTCCAGGCACGTGCCATGGCGGAGGCCGCCGCCTGAGCCGGGGCCGACGGCCGGGTGGCGTGGACGCGGGGGACCGGTGGGAGCGGTCCCCCAGGATGGTCACCCGTTGGTGTGAACGGGTAGCGTGTCCCGCGTCCTGAGCGCCGCCCACCGAAGGAAGAGCGCGTGAACCATCGTCGTCCCAACCCCGACGAGATCACCCCGGACGATCTCTTCCGTCCGGACGGTGGGCCCACGGCAGCGTACGGCGCCCCGCTCCAGCCGTCGGAGGGCCAGGCGGCCGCGACGCAGTACCTGCCGCCGATGCCGCCCGCGCCCCAGGCACAGCCGTACCCGCAGGCGACCCAGCCGATGCAGCAGTCGTACCCGGCCCAGGGCGGGTTCCCGCAGCAGCCCCAGCCGCAGACCCAGCAGTACGGCGGCTACCAGCAGGGCGGCTACGACCAGCCCGGTTACGACCAGCCCCGTTACGACCAGGGCGGCGGCTACGACCAGGGTGGCTACGACCAGTACGGCGACCACGGCTCCTACGACGAGGACCCGCACCGCAACCGCCCGTCCATGCGGACCCTCGGCATCGCCGTGGTCGCTGTCTGCGCGGTGGTCGGCATCGGTCTGGGCGCGCTGCTGAGCGGCGGCTCCTCGGGGTCCGGCGCGCAGGCGGGCAAGGGCCCGGCGAAGCACGGGGCGACGGCCGGCGCGGACCACACCGGCGACAAGGCGGCGCAGCTCGCGCAGGCGACGAAGCTGAGCGGGCTGCTGGACCAGGCGGCGAGCAACCGTCAGGCGGTCATCGCCGCGGTCGACGCCATCAATCACTGCCAGGGACTGCAGCAGGACCAGCAGACCCTCACCACGGCGGCGCAGGACCGCGCCAACCTGGTCACCCAGCTCGGGCAGCTCCAGGTGGACGCGCTGCCGTCCGGTCAGGACCTGGTCACCAAGCTCACCGCCGGATGGAACGCGTCCCAGCAGGCCGACCTGCACTACGCGGCGTGGGCCGCGCAGGCGGCCCCGGGCTGCCAGAAGAAGCACCACGCCAAGCAGGACGGCGAGTACGCCTCCGCGGTCGGCGCGAGCAGCGAGGCGACGCAGGCGAAGCGCGAGGCCGCGGAACTGTGGAACCGGATCGCCGCGGCGAACAACCTTTCCCCGAAGGCCTACACCCAGCTCTGAGCCCCGCCGTGGAACAGGCACCCGCCGCGGGGCGGGTGCCTGTCTCAGTTGCCGGCGGTGAGCGGCCCCGAGACGTCGACCAGGCCGGCGTGGCTCTCGGTGAGCTCGCCGTTCTGGACCACCAGGAAGGTGACGTCGGTGTTGACCGTGCGGGGGGTCGCCGCGAGGCTGATCAGGTTCCCGGCCTGCCAGGCCAGCGGGGGCGTCACGCCGCCGGTGCTGACCGGGCCGGTCGCGTCGAAGGCGGCGTGGACGGTCTGAGCGGTGACGGGGCTGCCCTTGATGCCGTCGACGACCTTCTTGAAGACCTCGTAGGCGATCCAGGTGGTCTCCACCCCGGGGTCGGTGGGGTTGATGCTGTTGTTCGTGAACGCGTACTTCTTGATCACCGCGTGCATCTGGTTCCAGACCGGGCTGCTGTCCGGCGGGTACCAGCCGGTGGCGAGCGCGCCCTCCAGCGGGCCGTCGGCGCCGCCGGTGCTGTCGACCAGCGACTGCTGGAAGCTCCCCATCAGCGCCGCGAGACGCGTGTGCGCGGGCGCGGCCTGACGCCAGCCGTCGATGAAGGTCTGCGTCGAGGCGGCGTCCAGCGCGGTGGTCACGCAGTCGTGCGTCCGGTCGGTGCCGATCGCCTTGGCGACCTGCTGGTCGTAGTTGGTGCGGCCGGGCGCGGCAGGGACGTCCTTCGCGACGATGTTGTACTTGGCGAGGCCGTTGTTGAGGAACGTGTACATCGAGTCGCCGACGGCCGTGTCCGGGCGCACGATCGCGACCCGGCGGCAGCCCGACTCGGCCAGTTGCTCGCCGTTGCCGACGAGCAGCGTCTGGAAGCCGCCGTTGACCGGGTACGAGTAGGGCGAGGAGAACTCGGAGTTCGAGGCCCCGGAGCCGCCGATGTAGGAGATGCCCGCCGACTCCAGCAGCGGCATGAACTGGTCGCCGTAGGCGCTCGCGGAGCCGACCACGGCCACGGCCTTGGCGGCGACGGCCTGGTTGGCGCAGGCGATCGCGCCGTTGGCGGTGTTCTGCTCGTTGCAGGTGATCACCTTGAGCGGGTGGCCGGCGACGCCACCGTTGTCGTTGAAGGACTGCGCGACGGCCTGGGCGAGCGCCGGCATGCCCGGCTCGGATCCCGGCTGGCCGTTCATCGGCGCCCACGTCATCACCGTGACCGGTGACGAGGGATCGGCACTGGCGTCGCCCCCGCAGCCGCTCAGCCCCCCGCCGAGCAGCGCCGTCGCGGCGAGCGCCGCTCCGGTGCGGCGCAACCGCCTGGCGGTATCAGCTCCCTTGGACCTCATCAGTACCGTGCCCTCCCCGCACAACGGAATGCGTACGGTTGCTCACCCTTGCCGCGCGTCCGGACGCGGCAGGGGACTCAGGGGGAACGCAGGGTCACAACAAGGTGAACAGGAGGTAAGGACGCGCGTAGAACGTAGGATCGGGTCTCATGCAGGCCGCGCACGATACGTCAAGGACTTCTCGAACGGGCACCCGCTCCAGGAGGATGGGCGCCATGCCGCTCACTGACCTTCCCTGGTGGCGCTGGCGGGCCCGGGTCCGTTCCGCGCTGCACATGCTCGGCGACCCGCGATTCCAGCAGGAGTGCTGGGCGCCCGGTCGCGAGGGCTACGGCGACGTCACCGACGCCGTCTACCGCCTGGTCGAGGACACCTGGCTCGACCGCTGGTCCGCGGAGAAGTACGTGGGCTCGATCTTCCGCGACTCCGCCGAGGCCACGGCGGTCGACACCGCCGTGCTCCGGGTCCTGCGGATCATGCACCAGGTCGGCCCCGACGCGCCCGCCTCGGCGTACTTCCAGCACCACGCCTGGCCCGAGGCGGTCCGCGCCTGCCGCGACGCCCACGCCCGCCTCTCCCTCGCCGACGGCGAGGACCCGGACGCGGCCCCCCGTTCGCTCGCCATGCTCGGCATTCTCACCCGCACCGCCGGAGCGTGAGACGGCGGGACGTGCCGACGGCCCTCTGTGGCAGAGTTGCCGCATGGCCGAGCAGTACATCCTGACCCTGAGCTGTCCCGACAAGCAGGGGATCGTCCACGCGGTCTCCAGTTACCTGTTCATCACCGGATGCAACATCGTCGACAGCCAGCAGTTCGGCGATCCGGACAGCGGCCTCTTCTTCATGCGCGTCCACTTCTCGGCGGAGCCCCCGGTCACCCTGGAGAAGCTGCGCGCCAGCTTCTCCGCGACCGGCGACGCGTTCCGCATGGACTGGCGGATCGACTCCGGCGACGCCCGGATGCGGGTCCTGCTGCTGGTCAGCAAGTTCGGCCACTGCCTCAACGACCTCCTGTTCCGCGCCCGCAGCGGCGCGCTGCCGGTGGAGATCGCGGGCGTCGTCTCGAACCACCGCGACTTCGAGGAACTGGTCGGCTCGTACGGCGTCCCGTTCCACCACATCCCGGTGACGGCGGACACCAAGCCGGAGGCGGAGGCGGCGCTGCTGCGCATCGTCGAGGAGGAGGCCGTGGACCTGGTGGTCCTCGCCCGCTACATGCAGGTCCTCTCCGACGACCTCTGCAAGGCCCTGGCCGGGCGGGCGATCAACATCCACCACAGCTTCCTGCCGAGCTTCAAGGGCGCCAAGCCCTACCACCAGGCCCACGCCCGCGGGGTAAAGCTGAT
The DNA here is from genome assembly GCF_041261265.1 of Streptacidiphilus sp. MAP12-33. Classification (NCBI taxonomy): domain Bacteria; kingdom Bacillati; phylum Actinomycetota; class Actinomycetes; order Kitasatosporales; family Streptomycetaceae; genus Streptacidiphilus; species Streptacidiphilus sp. MAP12-33. The sequence continues at coordinate 116,848 of NZ_JBGCCA010000006.1, read as the reverse complement.
CGGTGCGACGGCCCACTACGTGACCGCGGCGCTGGACGAGGGCCCGATCATCGAGCAGGAGGTCGTCCGCGTCCGCCACGACGTGACGCCGGAACGCCTCGTGGCCCTGGGCCGCGACGCCGAGTGCCAGGCGCTCGCCCGCGCGGTGAAGTGGCACGCGGAACACCGCGTCCTCCTCAACGGCTCCCGCACCGTCGTCTTCGCCTGAGGCGGCGTAGCCGCCTCAGGGGCTCGGGACTCTGCCGATATGCGGCTCCGCCGCGGGGCGCGACAAGCCAGCCTGTGCGGTCGGATCCCGGGCGAGCAGGGCCATCCGCCTTGCGGTGACTTCCTCGCGCGCGCAGTTCATCGAGCGGAGCCTCGCGCCCCTGAAGGTGCAACGACCTGCGGGAGCGAAGGCGTCAGGGCCGTGACAGCAGCCGGGCCGCGGCCAGCAGCGCGCGAGCGAGCTCGCGGTCGCCCTTGATGCCGACGGGCATGCGGTGGGGGTCGCGGTGCCCTGCGCACAGGTGGCAGAACTCGACGCCGTCGATCGCCACCGTCGCCGACGGCTCCGTGTCGCAGGGTGTCGCCGGGTCGTCCAGGGGGATGAGCCACTCGCTCTCGCCGCGGCCCTCGATGATCAGCTTCACCATCCGGCCCGCCCCCGGCTCCCCGCCGAAGACAACCGGCAGCAGCCGCACCGCGAGCCCGATCAGGGCTCGGATGTGGGCGCCGCGCGGCGGGTTGTAGGGGTAGCCCACCGCCTCCGCGATGTCCTCCGCGTGGATCCAGCACTCGAAGGCGCGGTCGAGGAAGGAGTCCGCGACCGGGATGCGGAACGCCCCGTAGTCGACGAATCGTTCCGCCACATCCTCGGCGGCCAGCGCCGCGGTCTCCACGATGGAGCGCGTCTGGGCGCGCCACAGCGCGCGGACCGTCGTGGGCGGACGCCCGGTCTGCGCGGAGCGGAGGCGGGCGTCGCGTTCGAGCAGGTCGTCGCCCTCGGAGGGGTCGGGCAGACCCAGCGCGCGGGCCAGCACCCCGTCCACCGCCGTGAGGTGGGTGAGGACCTCGGCCGGCCGCCGCTGAACCGCCCCGCCGTGCCAGCGCAGCGTCGCCTGTTCCAGCCAGTCGAGCTCGCCGAGATCCCGCAGCAGCGCGTCCAGCCGGGCGCTCTCCGCGACGTACGGTTCCGCGTACGCGGGCACGCGGAACGCCGGCTCGCGCACGCCGAGGCAGCCGTCGAGAACCTGGCGGCGCAGGCTGGGCTCGGGGTCGAGCGGCTCGTCCGCGGAGAGCCAGCCCGCCGCGTCGCGCAGCTGGTGCGCCTCCTCGCGGCAGGCGGCGCAGGAGGCGAGGTGGGCCTCCAGGCGCACGGCCTCGTCCGCGCCGCAGGCGTCCAGCGCCCAGGCGCCGAGCATCGAGCGGAGCTCCTCGTGGACGGCGCCGTCCAGCCCGCCCGGTCCGCCTTCAGGCGCCGGAGGCGTCCCCGCGCTCACCGGGCCGGCTCCGTCGACAGCGCGCCGGCCAGCAACTGCAGGCCGAGCCGCATCCGGTGCTTCGCGGTGTCGGGGGCGATCCCGAGCTCCTTCGCGGCCTGCCGGTAGGTGCGGCCGCCGAAGTAGGTGAGCAGCAGCGTCTCGCGCAGCGCCTGCGGCAACGAGGAGACGACGTACTGGACGCGGGCGGCGGTCGCCGCGGCCAGCACCTCCTCCTCCACGCTGGGTGGCTCCAGCGGCCCGCCCTGCTCGTCCCCGTCCGGGCCCGCTCCGGCCGCCTCGCGGCGCAGGCGCTCGACGGCACGGCGGTGGGTCAGCGTGCCGATCCAGGAGCGCATCGAGCCCTGCGCCGGGTCGAAGCTCTCGGGGTGCTCCCAGACGTGGGCGAAGACGGCCTGGGTGATCTCCTCGGCGGCAGCCTGGTCGGCGAGGACGCGGCTGGCGAGGCCGTGGACGAGCGGGGCGAACTGGTCGTAGAGCTCGCCCAGCGCGGACTCCTCGCCACGGGCGAGCCGCCGCTGGATCTGGCGGTCCCAGCGGATCGGTGCGGGACTCGACATCGGCACCACCGCTCCGCCCGTTCCGCGCTGTCGACAACATGGCCAAGGAATCGCCAAGGAACCCTCACACGAAATCTAGCGCCGCTCGTGTGTGTCGACCGGATGTTTGAGGAAACTAAATGCCAGGCACGATGGCACGGAGTGTCAGATCCCCGACGAGCGCCGCTAATCTGAAAGCCCTGAAGGCTCATCATGAACATGCAGGAGAAGCGTGACGCCGTGATGACAACACTGAGCGTGGAGCGTGAGGAGAGCGACGGCTGGGTGCTGCTGCGGGTCCACGGCGATCTCGATCTCGGGACCGGCGGCCGGGTCCGGGAGGCGGTCCGCGAGGCTGTCGCCGAGGGCTCCCGTCGCGTGGTCGTGGATCTGGCGGAGGTGCGCTTCTGCGACTCCACCGGCGTGGGCGTGCTGATCGGCGCGCGCCGGCTGCTGCGGTCCTGCGGCGGCGAGCTGCGCCTGGTGCTGCCGCGCACGGATCTTCCCCCCGGTGCGATCCCCTCCCAGGTGCACCGGGTGTTCGCCGCGCTGGGCGTGCACCGGCTCTTCACGGTGGTCGAACAGACCCGGGGCGAGCACAGGCCGCAGTAGGACGGCCCGGCCCCAGTAGAGTCGGGGGCACCACCCCTGCGCGACCTGGAGCAGCACCGCCGTGACCACGCCCGTCTCCCTCAGCATCGTGCTGCCCGTCTACGGCGTCGCCGACTACCTGCCGCGCTGCCTGGACTCGATCCTCGCGTCGAAGGTGCCGGGTCTGGAGGTCGTCGCGGTCGACGACTGCTCCCCGGACGGCAGCGGGGAGATCCTCGACGCCTACGCGGCGCGCGACCGGCGGCTCAAGGTCACGCACCTGGCCGCCAACCGCGGCCTCGGCGGCGCCCGCGAGGAGGGGCTGAAGGTCGCGACCGGCGAGTACGTCTGGTTCGTCGACAGCGACGACTGGCTGGCGGAGGGGGCCGTCGAGGAGATCGCCGCGCGGCTCGCCGAGGACCGGCCCGACGTGCTGATCACCGGCTTCGCCCGGGTCTACCCGGACGGCGCCACCGAGCCCGACACCTGGCGCCGCCTGCTGGTCGAGCCGCCGCTGCCGCAGACCTTCACGCTCGCGGAGCGGCCCGGCCTGCTCCAGATGATCATGTCGGTCTGGAACAAGGTGATCCGCCGCGAGTTCCTCGCCTCGCTCGACGTCCACTTCGGCGCCGGCTACTACGAGGACATCTCGGTCACCTACCCGCTGCTGCTGTCCGCGCGGACGATCAGCTACCTCGACCGGGACGTCTACTTCTACCGCCGCCAGCGCGCCGGGGCGATCACCAACACCGCCTCGCCCAAGCACGCGGACGCCTTCGCCCAGTACGACGCGATCTTCGCCTTCCTGGACCGGCGCCCCGAGATCGGCCCGAGCCTGTGCCGGCTGGTCTTCGACCGCACGGTCAAGCAGGCGGTCACCATCCTGGACACCCCCGGCCTGGTCCCGGACGAGCTCCGGCAGGACTTCTTCCAGAAGATCACCGCGCATTTCCGGCGCCACCGCCCGGCGGGCCACACCTTCCCCAAGGGCCTGCGCGGCGTCCAGTACCGCCTGGTCGAGCGCGGCGCGTGGGGCGCCTACCAGCGCCTGCGCCCGTTGCAGGCGCTGCCGCGCACGCTGCCGGGCACGGTCAAGCGCGCCGTCCGCGGCGCGGGCCGGCGCGGACTGTACGAGACGTACCGGCGCCTGCCGATCGACGAGAACCTCGCCGTCTACGCCGCCTACTGGTACCGCGGTTACAGCTGCAGCCCCGCCGCGATCTACGCGTCGATGCGTGAGCTCGCCCCTCAGGTCAAGGGCGTCTGGGTGGTCAACACCCCCGCCCAGGCGGCCGCGTTGCCGGACGGCGTCCCGTACGTGCTGGCCAACACACCGCGCTACCTGAAGCTGATGGCCACGGCCAAGTACCTGGTCAACAACGTGAACTTCCCGCACACCACGACCAAGCGCGCGGGCTCGGTGCACGTCCAGACCCAGCACGGCACCCCGCTGAAGTACCTGGGTCTCGACCTGCGCGACCGCCCGCTGGCCGCCGACGGCATGGACTTCGACCGGCTGCTGGAGCACGTGGCCCGCTGGGACTACCTGGTCTCGCCCAACCCCCACTCCACGAAGTCCTTCCGCCGCGCCTATCCGGGCCCGTACGAGGTCCTGGAGACCGGTTACCCCCGCAACGACCGTCTCGCGGACCCGGACCCGGTCGAGATCGCCGCGATCCGCGAGCGGCTCGGTGTCCCGGCCGGCAACCGCGTCGTCCTCTACACGCCCACCCACCGTGAGCAGCACGACTCGTTCGTCCCGGCCCTGGACGTGGTCGCCCTGGCCCGCGCTCTCGGCCCGGCCACGACGGTGCTCATGCGCGCCCACTACTTCTACGGCGACGCGGGCCTGCCCGCCGACGCGGGCGTCATCGACGTCTCCGCCCACCCGGTGGTCGAGGACCTCTACCTCGCGGCGGACGTCCTGGTGACGGACTACTCCTCGGCGATGTTCGACTACGCGGTCCTGGACCGCCCCGTCGTGATCTTCGCCCCGGACTGGGACGACTACCAGCGCATCCGCGGCGTCTACTTCGACCTCATGGCCGAACCGCCGGGCGCTGTCGCGCGCACGGAGGCGGAACTCGCCTCGGTCCTCCAGCCCTACGGCGGCTGGGACTCCCCGGACGCGACGAAGCTGCGCGCCGCCTTCCGCGCCAGGTTCTGCCCCTGGGACGACGGTCACGCCGCAGAGCGCGTCGTGCGCAAGGTTTTCCCGGTGAAGTAGCTGCACGTACCTCAGGGGCGCGAGGAACTGCGCGACAAGCCACCCTGGGCCTTGAGATCCCGAGCGGGCAGGGCCATCCGCCTGCGGTGGGTTTCTCGCGCAGTTCCTCGTGCCCCTGGGGGTTGCAACTAACTCGGTGCGCCTTCGCTGGCCGTCCGTGCGGACAGCCAGGTGAGGGCCTCCGGCAGCATCGCGCGCCAGACGTCCGGGGTGTGGCCTCCCCGCTGGACGGTGAGCAGACGGCTCGCGCCGGGCTGGTGCAGGATCCCGAGCAGGGCTCGCGCCGCGGGGACCGTGCCCTGGTCCTGGAGGCTGCCGGCCATCAGGAAGGAGACGGGCGGCTGCTGCTTCGCCTCCTTCAGCCGCAGGTACGGGTTGTTCGCGCGGGCCAGCGCCGGGTCGCGGGTGACCAGCGGGGACTCCGGCGTGTTGTAGCCGGACAGGCTGACCGCCGAGTGGAAGGTCTCGGGGTGCTGGACGGTGAGGTTGACCGCACAGTACGCGCCCGCGGAGTAGCCCATGATGCCCCAGCCCGCCGGGTCCTTCGTGGCCCGGAAGTTGTGGCGGACCAGGGTGGGCACGTCCTCGGCGAGCCACGTCGCCGTCTTCGCCGTGCCGGGGATGTCCGCGCAGCCCGCGTCGGTGTTGCCACCGAGGGTGTTCAGCTTGGCCGAGACCATGATCATCGGCTTGACCTTGCCCTGGGCCATCAGCTTCTGCATCTCGTCCTGGACCCGCATCGTCCCGAACCACGCCTGCGGCGTGCCGGGCGTGCCGGGCAGCAGTTCGACGACCGGGAACGCGGTCTGCGCGTACGCCGGGTCGCGGTACTGCGGCGGCAGCCACACGTAGACGCTGCCGTCGATCCCGGACTTCGCACCGATCGTGCGGACCTTCATCACGCCGGGGCTGTACTGGGTGAACTGCAGCTTTCCGTCGCTCGACGGGCCGCCTCGCCCGTGCTGGCCGCCGCCGACCGCCGTGGTCACCGGCGGCGCGCTGCTGCCGCCGAAGAGGTCGCTCCAGCTCTCGTAGAACGGGCCCATGCTGTTGTTCACATAGACCATCACCGCGACCACGGCCGTGAGCTGGCTGAACAGCGCCAGGCCCAGGCGGCCGCCGACGCGGGCCGGTCTGGGCCCGGGTATTCGGTTCCAGAACACGAAAAGCGCGACCAGTGCGCTGATTGTCACGATGATGGTCAGCACGAAGAAAGGTGTGCCGGTGAGACTCATCGCCGCCCCTTCAGGAAACTCCCCCGTCTCCGGGTGCGACTAACGGGTGGAAAAGACAAGCTCCTCCGAGCCTACCTACCAGCGAAAAAACCTCTTCATACCAGCGGATGAAGTCCGCACATCCGAACGGCGGGGGCTTCCCCTAGGGGGTAGGGGTCACCGCGGCTCCTCCCAGGGGAGGGCCGCGAACACGTCCCGCAGGCGGTGCTTCAGCACCTTGCGGAGGGTCTCGTTGCGGGGCAGCGCGTCCACCACCTCCAGCTGCTCCGGGATCTTCTGCGTCATGAGCCCGGCCGCCCGCAGCCGCTCGGCGACCTCGGCCAGGGTCGGCGGCTCCACGCCGGCCCTGCGCTCCACCACCGCGCAGACGCGCTCGCCGCGCACCGGGTCCGGCAGGCCGATCACCGCCACGTCGCCGACCCGCGGGTCCTGGTAGAGCAGGTCCTCGATCTCCTTGGCGGAGATGTTCTCGCCCTTGCGGATGATGATGTCCTTGAGCCGCCCGGTCAGCCGGACGTGACCGTCGGGCCGGACGTGGCCGAGGTCACCGGTGCGGAACCAGCCGTCGGCGGTGAAGGCCTCGGCGGTCAGCGCCGCGTCGGTGTAGCCGCGGCAGACCATCGGGCCGCGCAGCCACACCTCCCCGTCCACGACCCGCACCTCGCAGCCGCGCACCGGGTGGCCCTCGGTGTACGCGAGCTGCTCGGGGGTGTCGCGGGGCGAGCCCATGCAGATCGCCGGGGCCTCCGTCATGCCGTAGCCGTGGGCCAGGACCACGCCCATCTCCTCGGTCACCTCCCGGTACAGCTCCGGCGGCATCGGCGCGCCGCCGCCGGAGAGGATGCGCAGGGTGGGGACGACCCGCTCGCCCGCGGGCAGCTTGCGCTGCTCGGCGAGGAACGCGGAGTAGAAGGCGGTGCTGCCGCCGGCCATGGTCACCCCGTTGCGGCGGTAGGCGGGCAGCACGTCCGGGAGGGCGAACACCTCCACCAGCAGGGCGGGGAACCCGTACACGAGCAGTGCCACCAGGTAGTCGGGCCCGCCGATGTGCGCGTAGGGGAAGGCGATGGACCCGACGTCCCGCGGGCCCATGTCCAGCGCGTGCGCGAAGCCGCCGCCGCCCGCGATCAGGGTCCGGTCGGTGTGCCGGGCGCCCTTGGGGGCGGAGGTGATGCCGGAGGTGTAGTAGACCCAACGGACCGGCGTGTGCGTGTCGTCCAGGTCGGCGCGAGGCGCGGGGGGCAGCACGGCCGGGTCGCCGTCGGGCAGGTCCGCGTCGGTGTACAGGACGCGGACGGCGGGCGGCTCGGCCCAGCCACCGGTCAGCTCCTCGGCCATCTTCACGTAGTCGAAGCCGCGCCAGACCCCCGGCACCAGGTAGAGCCGCGCGTGGGACTCGCCGAGGATGTGCCCGACCTCCGCGCCCCGGTAGATCGCGATGATCGGCGTCTGCACGGCGCCGAGCCGCGACAGCGCGAGCGAGACCAGCACCGTCTCGATCCGCGTCGGCAGCTGCCAGGCGACCGGCGTGCCGTCCTCGATCCCGTACGCCTCGCGCAGCCCCGCCGCGACCCGCTCGGCGCGGTCGCGCACCTCCCGGAAGCTGAGCCTGCGGTCCGGCTCACCCTCCACCTCGGCGGCCTGGATCAGCATCGGCGCGTCCGGGGTCGCCGCGACGCGTCGCTCCAGCAGGTCCCACAGGCTGCCGGCTTCGGTGATGGTCACAGGTCCCTCCCGGGTGCGGTGAGTGCGGCGATGACGTCGTCGGTGGTGGCGAGCGTCGCGACGAGCGCGAGGGTGTGGGCGAGGACCGCCTGCGCGTACTGCGGCGGGGTCCCGGCCACGGCGTCGGTGGGGATCACGACCTGTAGCCCCGCGTCGACCGCGCCCAGGGTCAGCTCCAGCAGCGCGACGTTGAGCGAGACGCCGGTGACGACGAGCGTGGTCGTCCCCAGGTTGCGCAGCAGCGAGGCGAGCCCGGTGTCCTGGAACGGCCCGAGACCGTGCAGCCGCGGCAGCACGAAGTCCCGGTCCGGGTCCGCGCCGAGGCCGGGGTGGAGCGCCGGGTCGAACGGCGTCGCCGCCCTCGCGGCCGCCGCGAAGAGGCGGGCGTTGCTGTTCCCGCCCCGCCCGTCGGCGCGGCGTTCGGCCGTGCAGTGCACCACGGGCGTCTCGACGCCGCGGGCTGCGGCGCACAGCCGCCGCAGGTTGCCGACCAGTCCCGACTGCTGTGCCGCCTCGGCGAGGGCGGGGAAGACCGCCTTCTCGCCGAGCACGGCCTCCTGGCACTCGCAGGTGACCACGGCCGTGTGCGCCGGGTCGAGAAGTCGCCGTAGTCCTACCGCCATCCGGTCCTCGCTCGGTTGCTTGCTTGCCGCTTCAGGGGTCCGTCACTAGTCTGAATCTGACGCACCGTCAGGTAAAGGGTCGTGGAGAGGGAGCCCGCAATGGAAAGCTCTGCCGAAGCCGAACTGCCGATGGTGGTCAGCGTCGACGACCACGTCATCGAGCCGGCCCACCTCTTCGAGACCTGGCTGCCGGCCAAGTACCGTGACCGGGGTCCCAAGGCGCTGACCGCGGGCATCGGCCAACTGGAGTACATCGGCGGCAAGTACCGCATCACGATGGATCCGGACGGCCCTCCCACGGACTGGTGGATCTACGAGGACCTCCAGTTCCCTTACAAGCGCAACATCGCCGCCGTCGGCTTCGACCGCGACGAGATGACGCTGGAGGGCATCACCCGCGAGCAGATGCGCCGCGGCTGCTGGGACCCCAAGGCGCGCATCGAGGACATGGAGAACAACCACGTCGAGGCGTCCCTGTGCTTTCCGACCTTCCCGCGTTTCTGCGGCCAGACCTTCGCCGAGGCGCGCGACAAGGAGGTCGCCCTCGCCTGTGTCCGCGCCTACAACGACTGGATGGTCGAGGAGTGGTGCGGGGACAGCGGCGGCCGGCTGATCCCGCTGTGCCTGATCCCGCTGTGGGACGTGCAGCTGGCCGTCGCGGAGATCAGGCGGAACGCGGCGCGGGGCGTCCGCGCGGTCTGCTTCAGCGAGATCCCGACCTATCTGGGGCTGCCCAGCATCCACACCGGTTACTGGGACCCGTTCTTCGCCGAGTGCGAGGCGACCGGGACGGTCGTCTGCATGCACATCGGCTCCTCCTCCCAGATGCCCGCCGCCTCCCCGGACGCGCCCCCCGCCGTGCAGGCGACGCTGAGCTTCAACAACGCCATGGCCTCGATGACGGACTTCCTCTTCAGCGGCGTGCTGGTCCGCTACCCGCGGCTGAAGCTCGCGTACAGCGAGGGCCAGATGGGGTGGATCCCGTACGCGCTGGAGCGCGCGGACGACGTGTGGCGCGAGCACCGCGCCTGGGGCGGGGTGCGGGATCTGATCCCCGAGCCGCCGTCGACGTACTACTACCGGCAGATCTTCGCGTGCTTCTTCCGTGACAAGCACGGCGTGGCCTCGCTGGAGCGGGTCGGGATCGACAACGTGACGTTCGAGACGGACTACCCGCACGTGGACTCGACCTGGCCACAGACGAAGGCCGTCGCCCTGGACCACGTGAGGGGGCTGCCGGCGGACGTCATCTACAAGATCATGCGCGGCAACGCGATCAGGATGCTGGAGCTCGACCTCGACCGTTAGCCGCACCAGCCAGGGCGCGAGGCTCTGCCGATACGCGGTTCCTGCCCCAGCCTTCGGCCGGGAGGTGCCCCATGCGTCGGCGCGACAATCCCCCAGCCTTCGGCCGGGGGACCCCCTCCCACGACCGTGAGATCCCGAGCGGACAGGGCCACCCCCCTGGGGTGGGTTGCTCGCGCACGCAGTTCATCGGGCAGAGCCCCGCGCCCCTGGCGGGTGCAACCAAAGGAGAGTGCCGACAGTGCAGCTCAGCGATACTCCCGCGGAGGCCGACTTCAGGCGGCGTCTGCGCGAGTGGCTCGGCAAGACCCTCCCGGAGCTGCCCGCCGCGCCGGATCCCGGCGACTGGCCCGGGCGCCGGGCCTACGACACGGCGTGGCAGCGGCGGCTCTTCGACGCCGGGTACGCCGGCATCCACTGGCCCGTGGACGCCGGCGGGCGCGGTGCCACCCCCTCGGAACACCTGATCTTCCTGGAGGAGACCGAGCTCGCCGGTGCGCCCTATGTCGGGGCGAACTTCGTCGGCCTGCTGCACGCCGGGCCCACCATCGCCGCCGAGGGCACCGCCGAGCAGCGCGCCCGCTTCCTTCCGCCCGTCCTGCGCGGGGACGAGATCTGGTGTCAGGGCTTCAGCGAGCCCGACGCGGGCAGCGACCTGGCCGCGCTGCGCACGCGCGCCGTCCGGGACGGCGACGAGTACGTCGTCACCGGCAGCAAGATCTGGACCTCCCACGCCGAGGTCGCCGACTGGTGCGAACTGCTGGTGCGCACCGACGCGGACGCGCCCAAGCACCGGGGCATCACCTGGCTCGCCATGCCGATGGACGCCCCCGGCGTCACCGTCCGGCCGTTGCGGACGCTCGCCGGGACGACCGAGTTCGCGGAGCTCTTCCTCGACGAGGTGCGCGTCCCGGTCGGCAACCGGCTCGGCGCGGAGAACGACGGGTGGCGGGTCACCATGGTCACCCTCTCCTTCGAGCGTGGCACCGCCTTCGCCTCCGAGGCGGTCGCCTGCCAGCGCGAGGTGCGCGAACTCGCGCGCGTCGCACGCGCGGGCGGCGCCTGGGACGACGCCGGCATCCGCCGTGAACTGGCCTCGCTCTCCGCCGAGTTCACCGCGCTCTGGCGGCTCGTGCAGTGGAACGTCTCGGAGGCCGCCGCGCGCGGGGTGCCGGGAGCCGGTGGGAGCGTCTTCAAGCTGCGGTTCAGCGAGGCGCGGCAGCGCCTCTACGACGTCGCGGCGCGCATCCTCGGCGCCGACGCGCTGCTGGAGGGGCCCTGGGCGGCGCAGCGGCTCCAGGGGCTCTCCTACACCATCGCCGCCGGGACCTCGCAGATCCAGCGCAACATCGTGGCCCAGCGCATCCTGGGCCTGCCGAAGGGGCGTTGACCGATGCACTTCCAAGTGACGGATGACCAGCACCAGCTCCGGCGTGCGCTGGGCGAGCTGCTCACCGATCGCGGTCCGGACCACCCGGCGAGCTGGCGGGAGCTGGAGGACGTCGGGCTGTTCTCGCTGCGTGTGCCGGAGCAGGCGGGCGGTCTGGGCCTCGGACTGCCCGAGGCGGTGCTCGCCTTCGAGGAGGCCGGGCGTGCCGTACTGCCGGGGCCGCTGGTGGGGACGGAACTCGCCGCCGCCGTCCTCGGCGTGGGCGGCCGGGCCGAGGTCGTGCGGGTTCCGGCGCGCGGCTCGGTGCTGGTCCCGGACCTGCCGACGCTCGACCACGTCCTGCTGCTCCACCCGGACGACTCCCTCGCCGTCCTCCCGGCCGCCGGACTCGACGCGACGCCGGTGCCGGCCGTCGACCCGGACCGGCCGCTCTGGCGCCTGGAGGGGGTGCTCCCGCTGGGCGAGCACTCGCCCGGGGCGCGGCGCGTCGCGGCCGAGGGGGCGCTGCTGACCGCCGCCCTGCAGGCGGGCCTCGCCGCCCGGACGGTGGCCGAGGCGGTCGCGTACGCGCGCACGCGCGAACAGTTCGGACAACCGATCGGGGCCTTCCAGGCGGTCCAGCATCTGTGCGCGGACATGCTGGCCCGCGCCGAGCTCGCCCGCGTCGCGGTGTACGCCGCGGCCGTCGCCGGCGACGAGGCGGAGATCGCGGGCGCCAAGCTCCTCGCGGACGAGGCCGCGGTCCACGGCGCGCGCGACTGCCTGCAGGTTCACGGCGGGATGGGCTTCACCTGGGAGGCCAGGGTGCACCGCCTGCTCAAGCGCGCCTGGGCCTGGCAGCAGGCCGTGGCCGACCGCGACCGCTGTCTCGACGTTCTCGCCGGACGGCTCTAGTACTGGTGTCGCAAGGGTGTTTTTGCCGCGACGCCGCTCGGTTTCCCGGCGTCGCGGCACGGTTCGGTTACGCTCACGGGGGTGCGCAGCAAGCAGTCCACCCGCGGCGGTCCGGTGGTCCCCGGACCGGGTTCCGGGGGGAGAGCGGTGGCCGGGGCAGTATGCACCCCTGGGTGCTCCCTCGGCTGGAATATGCCCGAAGACCATGCTCCCGGCCCTCGGGGCGGATCATTCTTGTCCGTATACGCGCCGGTTCGCGGCTCGCGCGGTGGTCCGGCCCGGCTGATCCCGCTGACACGGGTGGTGTGACAGGTGCAGGTTCAGGCACAGGTGCTTCAAGTCCAGACGGCGGTGCAGGCCGACCCCGCCGAGGTCGGCAGAGCGCGGCGTTGGGCCCGCAGCCGCCTCACCGGCTGCGGGTTCGACCTCGACGCGTCCCTCGCGGACACGCTGGTGCTGGTGGTGTCGGAGCTGGTCACCAACGCGGTCGTGCACACCGGCTCGCCGGCCGTGCTGCGCCTGGTCTTCCCCGTGGGCGCGGACGCGGAGCGCCGCCCGGTCCGCGTCGAGGTCACCGACGCGAGCGAGACGCCGCCGGCGCAGCGGTGCGCGCCCGACGAGGCGACGGGCGGGCGCGGGCTGGAGCTCGTCAGCGTCCTGACCGACCGTTGGGGCTGGTTCCCGGACGGCAGCGGCAAGCGGGTGTGGTGCGAGCTGCTTCCCGAAGAGCGGGAGGAGCAGGAGGACCTGGCCGCCCCCGTGGGCATGACAATTCGTTGACCGCGCACGGTTGATCCTCCCGTCCTACGGGAAGGCATGGCGCATGAACGTTTCTCCCGATGCGTGGGACGCCGCGGCGACCGTCCGCGCGTTGGAGGGCGTCATCGACGTGGAGTGGGCCCACGACCAGCGTTGGGCGATGCCGTGGCGCCTGCCCGTCGCCGACCTCGAACTCCACCACCGCGATCTCGTGCTGCCGGCCATGTGCCCGAGCGGCGTGCGGGTCCGGCTCCGGACGGCGTCCACGCGGATCCTGCTCGACGCCGAGTCGGTGCAACTCCAGGGCGGGCCGGTCTTCGAGGCCCGCTGCGACCTCTGCGTGGACGGAGAGCCGGTCCGGTCCACCGCGCTCGGTGTCGCGGGGGCCGTCTTCGGCGGCCTGCCGCCGGGCCGGAAGGACATCGAGATCGCGCTGCCGATCCTCCCGGCCGTCCGCCTCCGGGGCGTCCGCGCCCTCGACGGTGCGTCCCTTCACCCGCTCCCGGACCAGCGGCCGCGTTGGACCGTGTACGGCAGCAGCATCAGCCACGGCTACCGGGCCACCCCGACGCAGACCTGGCCGGCCACCGCCGCGCGTCTGCTGGGCCGCAATCTCACCAATCTCGGCTACGGCGGAGCCTGTCTGCTGGACCCACTTGTCGGGCGAATGCTGGCAAACCGCCCGAGCGAATTCATCACCCTCGAACTCGGTATTAATGTCTACAACTCGGCCGCTCTGCGCGAGCGAACGTTCCTTCCGGCCGTGCACGGCTTGTTGGCTGAAATTCGCTCCCGGCAGCCCGGGGTTCCGGTGGCCGTGGTCGGTCCGGTGTTCGGTGGATGGCGTGAGTCCGAACTGGCGGACGGAATGTCCGAGGCATTCGGGGATCTGACCCTGAGTGCCCTGCGGGAGCAGTTGCACGACGCCGTGGAACTGCGCCGGAAGCGTGGTGACACCGCGCTGACCTGGGTGGACGGCCGTGACCTGTGTTCCGGGGCCGACGCGGCGCGCGGCGTCCTCCCGGACGGCCTGCATCCGGACGCGGATCACCAGCAGGAGATGGGCCGGCGCTACGCCGATCTCTGCGGCGTGCTCTGACGCGGTCGTCGACAACGAACAGATGAAGGCTCAAACCGTACGCAACCAATGCGACTTCACGACAAGCCATTGACGTGACGTGTCCGTCTGATCACGCTTGGATTCAGCGATTCGTTGCGAGGGGACGCCAAGGGCGCGCCCAGCCTTCGCGCTGTCCGCTTCCTTGACGAGTGCGAATCGTGTCGGCGCCGGTTTTCAGGGCACGTTCGGCGCCGACGGGGGCACCCCCGGCCACGGGTCGGGGGCTGGTGGCGGGGCGCCGTGACGCGTGGAGTAATCCGCGCACGGCGCCCCGCCATCCGACCTTCCGCCGCCCGTTCGCCCGCGGCGCGGGCGCTACTTGACCGCGACCGGCGCCACCGGCGCGCCCACGCCACCGGTGAACGGCTCCGGCGGCGCCGAGAGCAGGAACTCGTACACGCCGTCCTGCGCGCAGTCCGCGGCCAGCGCCTCCAGGTTCCAGTTCTGGCCCTGCATCATGCCCATCTCCACCAGGTCCAGGGCGTGGACGGGCAGGTAGAGGCCGTCGACCTCGGGCGGGAAGGTCTCGAAGACCAGCGTGTCGTTGGCGACGGCCGCCACGTCGCGGGCGTGGAACCACTCAGGGCAGCGCAGTCCCAGACCGGGGGAGGGGAACGCGTAGGCGTCCCGGTCGCCGCCGAGGTAGAACTGCATCTGGCCGGTGCGGATCAGCACGACGTCCCCCGCCCGGACGGTGACGCCGGCCTGCGCCTCGGCCGCGTCCAGGTCCTCGGGGGTGACCACGTGGTCGCCGGGCAGGCGGCCGGCCCCGTGCGGGCGGGCGACGTCGAGCAGCACCCCGCGCGTCACCAGCGCGCCGACCTTCTCGATGCCCGAGCGGGTCGCGCCCTCCTGGGCGTTGATGCTGTCGGCCGGCCGGTTGTTGTAGATCCGGCCGCCGTGGCTGACGTGGCCGAGACCGTCCCAGTGGGTGCCCGCCTGGAGGCCGAGCGTGGCCACGTCGTCGCTGGTGGCGATGGCGCCGGGCCCGAACATCTCGTAGTTGAGGGCGACCATGGTGTGCAGCGGGTTGACCCGGCCGGGGATCATCCCCGTCTGCACGCCCTGCTGCTGGAGCGGCAGGCCGAGCTGGAAGCGTCTGCCGGTGCGCACGCAGGCCGCCGCGGCGCGGACCACCGCGGGGGTGATCAGGTTGAGCGTGCCGATCTCGTCGTCGGCGCCCCAGCGCCCCCAGTTGTTGACGCGTTTGGCGATGTCACGGAACTCGTCGAACTCGGCCGGTGCGGGCACGGTCCTCGCCTCCTCTTCCCCTGGGACTTCCCATCGGCAAGAATCTAACGGTCCGTCAGATTCTTGAGGAGGGGTACGGCGTGGCTGAGTTCCTGCGCGGCAAAGTGGTCGCGGTGACCGGCGCCGGACGTGGCATCGGGCGTGCGGTGGCGCTCGCCTGTGCCGCAGGGGGAGCAAAGGTGGTGGTCAACGACTACGGCGTCGGCATCGACGGCTCCGCGCCGGCCAGTGAGGTCGCGGACGAGGTGGTCAAGGAGATCGAGGCCGCCGGAGGCGAGGCCGTGGCCGTCGCCGACGACATCGCCACCATGGCCGGTGGCGAGCGGGTCGTCCGTACCGCCGTCGAGTCGTTCGGGCGGCTGGACGGCGTCGTCTGCGTCGCGGGCATCCTGCGCGAGCGGATGCTCTTCAACATGTCCGAGGAGGAGTGGGACCCCGTCATCGCCACCCACCTCAAGGGCACCTTCACGGTGTTCCGCGCCGCGTCCGCGTTGATGCGCAAGCAGGGCGGCGGCAGCCTCATCGGCTTCACCAGCGGGAACCACCAGGGCTCCGTCAGCCAGCCCAACTACAGCGCGGCCAAGGGCGGCATCATCTCGCTGACCCGCAGCGCGGCGCTCGGTCTGCACAAGTACGGCGTCACCGCCAACTGCGTCGCCCCGGTCGCCCGCACCCGCATGTCCGCGAACGTCCCGATGGAGCTCAAGGAGATCGGCGAGCCGGAGGACGTGGCCGCGCTCGTGGTCTACCTGCTCTCCGACGCCGCGCGCGAGATCACCGGCCAGGTCTACACCGTCGCCGGACCCAAGATCGCCGTCTGGGCGCAGCCGCGTGAACTTCGGGCCATGTACGCCGAGTCGGGCGCGTGGACCCCCGAGCGGATCGCGGACTTCCTGCCCGGCACGGTCGGGGTCGACCCGATGCCGATGCTGGCCCAACTGGAGGCGATGGCCAAAGCCGCCGCCGCGAAGGACCGCCCCAATGCGTAAGGCCGGGTGAGGAGAAGTGGATTTCGGCTTCGACACGGCGGACGAGGAGTTCCGGGCGCGGGCCCGCCAGTGGCTGGCGGACCGTCTCGGCCCCTGCGGCGCCTTCGCCGACCTGCGCGGCGTCAAGGCACCAGGCGACGCCGACCGGCGCCGCGCGTGGGAGCGCGAGCTCGGCGCGGGCGGCTGGATCGGCCTCGGCTGGCCCGAGGACAGCCTGACCCGCCAGGTCGTCTGGTTCGAGGAGTACGCGCGGGCCGGGGCCCCCGACCCGCTCGGCATCGTCGGCGAGCAACTGCTGGCGCCCACGCTGCTGCTCCACGGCACCCCGGAGCAGCAGGAGCGCTACCTGCCCGGCATCGCGGCCGGCGCCCAGATCTGGTGCCAGGGCTACAGCGAACCCGACGCCGGCTCCGACCTCGCGAACGTCCGCACCGTCGCCGAGCCGACGGCGGACGGCGAGGGGTGGATCGTCACCGGCCAGAAGACCTGGACCTCGCTGTCGCAGTGGGCCGACTGGTGCTTCGTGCTGGCCCGCACCGAGCCCGGCTCGCGCCGCCACCACGGGCTCAGCCTGCTGCTGCTGCCCATGCGGCAGGAGGCGGGCCGGATCGACGTACGGCCGATCCGGCAGCTGGACGGGGTCAGCGAGTTCAGCGAGGTCTTCTTCGACGGGGCCCGGGCCGTCGACGTCCTGGGCGCGGTCGGCGACGGCTGGCGGATCGCCATGACGCTGCTCTCGTTCGAACGCGGCGCGGGCATGCTGGGCCGCCAGATCGGCTACCAGCGCGAGCTGGACGCGGTCCTGCGCGCGGCGGCGAACTCCGGCGCAGACCGGGACCCCGTCCTGCGGGAGGCGCTGACGCGCCAGTGGGCGGACCTGTGGGTGATGCGCGCCAACGCGCTGCGCACGCTGGGCCGCGCGGAGCCGGGCACGGCGGCGGTGGCGAAGCTGGTCTGGGGCAACTGGCACCAGCGCCTGGGGGAGCTGGCGCTCCAGGTCCAGGGCCTCCCCGGGGCGTTCGTGCTGGGCGCACGGCACGATCCGGACGCCTACCCGCTCACCCCCGCCCAGCACACCCTGCTCTTCTCCCGCGCGGACACCATCTACGGCGGGAGTGACCAGATCCAACGCAACATCATCAGCGAGAGGGTCCTCGGGCTGCCGCGGTAGTTGCACTCCCCAGGGGCGCGAGGAACTGCGCGACAAGCCACCCGGGCGGGTGGCCCTCAACGCGCAGGGCCATCCGCACGCCGTTGGTTTCTCGCGCAGTTCCTCGCGCCCCTGATGGTGCGACTGACCCTTGAAATCAAAGTGAGGGCTCCATGACCGAAGCAACACCGCACCGCCTCTTCATCAACAACGAGTGGCGTGAGGGCGGCGCCGGTACCTACCCCGTCATCAACCCCGGAACGGAAGGCCTCGTCGGCCACGCGCCGGAGGCGTCCGCGCAGGACGTCGCCGACGCCGTCGCCGCGGCCCGAGCCGCGCAAGCGGAGTGGGCGGCGACCGCTCCCGCGAAGAGAGCGGCGCTCTTGGACCGGATCGCCGATCTCGTCCTGGAGCGGGCGGCTGATTTCGTACCGCTGCTCCAGGCCGAGACCGGTGCCACGATCCGGGTCGCCTCCGCCATGCAGCTGCCCGTCGTCGCCGACCGGTTCCGCCGCTACGCCCGCGGTGCGCTCGAACCCGCCGTGGAGTCCTTCCCGGCGTACCCCGTGGCGGCGACCCCGCTCGCGGCCGGGGGCCTCACCAACGCCGCCGCCGCACGGCGGCCCGTGGGCGTCGTCGGGTGCATCACCTCGTACAACTTCCCCATCGTCAACCTGGCCGGCAAGCTCGCGCCCGCTCTCGCGATGGGCAACACCGTCGTCGCCAAGCCCGCGCCGCAGGACCCCCTGGCCTGCCTCAAGCTGGGCGAGATCTTCGTCGAGGCGGGCGCGCCCGCGGGCCTGTTCAACGTCGTCACCGACTCCGGCGCCGCCGCCGGGGCCGCGCTCGTGGCCTCGCCCGACGTCGACATGATCAGCTTCACCGGCTCGACCGCCGTCGGCCGCCGCATCGCCACCGACGGCGGCGCCACCATGAAGCGCCTGCTGATGGAGCTCGGCGGCAAGGGCGCGGCGATCGTGCTGGAGGACGCCGACCTGGCCAAGGCCGTCCAGGCCATCGGCTCCACCTGGGCGTTCCACTCGGGCCAGATCTGCACCGCGCCCACCCGCGCGCTCGTCCACCGGTCCCGCTACGACGAGGTGGTCGCGGGGCTCGCGCACTTCGCCTCCCGGTTGCCCGTCGGGGACCCGCTGTCGCAGTCCACCGTCGTCGGACCGGTCATCTCCGCCGCCCACCGCGACCGCGTCGAGGGCTACATCAGCGGCGCGCTCGCCGAGGGCGCCCGGCTGGTGCTGGGCGGCACCCGCAAGGAGCACACCCCGGACACGCCCGAACTCCCCGGCACCGGCTTCTTCGTGGCGCCCACGCTGCTGGCGGACGTGACGGCCGCGATGACGATCGCGCGCGAGGAGGTCTTCGGGCCGGTCGTCGTGGTGATCCCGTTCGAGGACGAGGAGGAGGCGCTCGCCATCGCCGACTCCACCGAGTACGGGCTGTACGACTACGTCTTCACCGCCGACACGGCCCGCGCCTACGGGCTCGCCGCGCGCCTGCGCAGCGGCAACGTCGGCATCAACACCGCCCAGCGCCACCCGGAGACGCCCTTCGGCGGCTTCAAGCAGAGCGGTGTCGGCCGCGACGGCGGTTCCTTCGGCCTGCACGCCTACAGCGAGCAGCAGGCCATCGTGTGGCAGTCCTGAGGAGGGAACGGACATGAAAGGCGTCATCTTCGACGGCAAGGCCCCCCAGGTGGTCGACGACCTGACGGTCCGCGAGGCGGGGCCCGGCGAGGTGCTGGTGCGGATCGCCGCCGCGGGCCTGTGTCACAGCGACCTGTCCGTCATCGACGGGACGATCCCCTTCCCCGTCCCGGTCGTGCTCGGGCACGAGGGCGCCGGCACGGTGGAGGCGGTCGGCGCGGGCGTCACCCACGTCAAGCCGGGCGACCACGTCGCGCTCTCCACCCTGGCCAACTGCGGCACCTGCCGTGAGTGCGCGCTCGGGCGCCCGACCATGTGCCGCAAGGCGATCGGCATGCCCACCAAGCCGTTCACCCGCGACGGGGACGGGCAGCAGCTCTACAACTTCGCCTCCACCTCGGTCTTCGCCGAGCGCACGGTCGTCAAGGCGGTGCAGGTGGTGCCGATCGACCCGGCGATCCCGTTCACCTCGGCCGCGCTGATCGGCTGCGGGGTGCTGACGGGCGTGGGCGCGGTCCTGAACCGGGCGCGCGTCGAGATCGGCGACACCGTCGCCGTCATCGGCTGCGGCGGCATCGGCCTCAACGTCATCCAGGGCGCGCGGATCGCGGGCGCCTCCCGGATCGTCGCGATCGACGCCGTCGCCGACAAGGAGGGCATCGCCCGCACCTTCGGCGCGACCGACTTCGTCGACGCGCGCGCCGTCGACGACACCGTCGCGGCGGTCAAGGCGCTGGTCCCGAACGGTGTGGACCACGCCTTCGAGTGCGTCGGCCCGACCAAGCTCACCCGGCAGGCCATCGACATGCTGGACCGGCACGGCCAGGCGGTCCTGCTGGGCATGCCGGCTGCCGACGCGGAGGCCTCGTTCCGTCCGGCGGAGCTGTTCCTGGACAAGTCCGTCCTGGGCTGCCGCTACGGCTCCTCCCGTCCGCCGCGCGACATCGCCCGCTACGCGCAGCTCTACACCGCCGGCCGGCTGCTCCTGGACGAGCTGGTCACCTGCACCTTCCCCGTCGACGAGTTCGAGGCCGCGGCGAAGGCCACCCACACGGGCGGAGTCGCCCGCGCGGTGCTGACGTTCTGACGGTGTCTCATGGCGTGTAAACGTCTGCGGGGGCCGCCGTGGGGCGCGATGATCGGTCCCGACCCACGGCGCACTCAGCAGACAGGAACGCAGATGAAGATCGCAGTCCTCGGCACGGGCGAGGTCGGCCACACGCTGGCGACGAAGCTGGCCTCCCTCGGCCACGAGGTCGTCATGGGCTCCCGGACCGCGGACAACCCCGCGGCGAAGGAGTGGGCGGCGGCCAACGGCGCCTCCCACGGCACTTTCGCGGACGCGGCGGCGGACGCCGAGATCGTGGTGAACGCGACCGGCGGCCTCGTCTCCCTCGCCGCGCTGACCGCGGCGGGCGCGGAGAACCTGCGCGGCAAGGTCGTCGTCGACGTCTCCAACGGCCTCGACTTCTCCGACGGCTTCCCGCCCAGGATCGTCACTCCTGACGGGGTGAGCGTCGCCGAGCAGCTGCAACGCGCCTTTCCGGAGACCCGGGTGGTCAAGACGCTCAACACGATGAACAACGCGGTCATGGTCGACCCCTCCCGCGTCCCCGGCCACCACAACGTCTTCCTGAGCGGCGACGAGGACGCGGCGAAGAGCGCGGTGCGCGAGCTGTTGGGCTCTTTCGGGTGGGGGGAGGACCAGATCCTCGACCTGGGCGACCTCACCAGCGCGCGCGGCGTGGAGCAGCTGGTCGGCCTCTGGGTCCGCCTCTACGGGGTCCTGGGGACAGGGGACTTCAACTTCGCCATCGTGAGGTAGTCGCACCGTCAGGGGCGCGGGGCTCCGCTGACTTGCGGCTCCGCCGGGTGGGCGGGACCAGCCACCCAGTGCGGTCAGGTCCCGAGCGGACAGGGCCATCCGCCTCGGGCGGGTTGCTCGCGCCCACGCAGGGGGCACCTCCCGGCCGAACGCTGGGGGAGGAGCCGCCCATCGGCAGAGCCCCGGGCCCCTGACGGGCTACGCCCGGAAGGTTCGCCGGTAGGCCGTAGGGGAGACGCCCAGCACGGAGTGCATGTGCTGGCGCAGGCTTGCCGCGCTGCCGAAGCCGACCTCGTGGGCGACGCGGTCCACCGTCGGTCCCCCCTGTTCCAGCAGGCGCCGGGCCGCCTGCACGCGCTGCACCAGCAGCCACTGCACCGGGCTCTGCCCGGTCTCCTCGCGGAACCGCCGCGTGAAGGTGCGCACGCTCATCCCGCAGCGCTCCGCGAGGAGCCCGAGCGTGAGGTTCTCCGCGAGATGCGCCAGCGCGTAGGCGCGAGCGGGCGCCGTGCCCGAGGTGCCCGGCTCGGGGACGGCGACGTCCACGTACTGGGCCTGCCCGCCCTCGCGCCACGGCGCGACCACGCAACGGCGGGCGACGTAGTGGGCCACGGCGGAGCCGTGGTCGCGGCGGACGATGTGCAGGCACAGGTCCACCCCGGCCGCGACGCCGCCGGACGTCAGGACCTCGCCGTCGTCGGTGAACAGCACGTCGGGGTCGAGCAGCACCCGCGGGAAGAGCCGCCGGAACTGTTCGGTGTAGCGCCAGTGCGTCGTGCCGCGCCGGCCGTCGAGCAGCCCGGCCGCGGCCAGCACGAACGAGCCCGTGCAGATGGAGACCATCCGTGTTCCCGGCCGGACCAGGCCGAGCGCCCGGTCCAGCTCCGGCGTCAGCCTGCCCTCGGTGAACACCGGGCCGAGCTCGAAGGAGGCGGGGACGACCACGGTGTCGGCCTCGGCCAGCAGCTCGGGACCGTGGTCCACGACGATGCCGAAGTCGGAGCCGGTCCGCACCGGCCCGCCGTCGATCGAGCAGGTGCGGACCCGGTAGCGCGGGGGCGTGCCGGGCTCGTGCGCGGACTCGAAGATGCGCGAGGGCGTGGCCAGCTCGAACGCGACCACGCCGTCCAGGGCGAGGACGGCGACCTCGTGCGGGCGGGTGGTGGCAGCGCTGGAGCTCGGGGTCATGCGTCCACTCTCACCTCTGGCTCGATCTTTGCGCAAGGTGGCCTTCCGGCCACTCGCTGCCGTGGGGGAGCGACCGGCACGCTCCTGGAGTGACCGATCAGTTGAGCCCCGCACCCGACCTCGACCACCCGACACCCGCACCCGTACCCCCGCGGCCGGGCGGCCCTCGTCTGCACTACGCGTGGATCGTCGCCGTCGTCGCGCTCGTCGTCCTGGTCGGAGCCGCGGGCTTCCGCTCCACGCCCGCGCTCCTGATGGAGCCGCTGCACCACGAGTTCGGCTGG
Organism: Streptacidiphilus sp. MAP12-33; assembly: GCF_041261265.1. Lineage (NCBI taxonomy): Bacteria > Bacillati > Actinomycetota > Actinomycetes > Kitasatosporales > Streptomycetaceae > Streptacidiphilus > Streptacidiphilus sp. MAP12-33. The sequence goes on along the minus strand of NZ_JBGCCA010000006.1, from coordinate 94,611 downwards.
TCGCACGGGCTGGTCGGCACCGCGGTCTCGATCAACGTGCTGCTCAACGGCCTGGCCGCGCCGTTCGCCGCCGCGCTGATGGACCGGTTCGGCATCCGGCCGGTCGTCTCCGTCGCGCTGGCGGTGATGGCGCTCGGTGCGGGCGTGACCCTGTTCATGACCCAGCCCTGGGAACTGCTGCTCGGCTGGGGGCTTCTGGTCGGTCTCGGCTCCGGTTCGATGGCGCTGGCGTTCAGCGCGACCGTCACCGCCCGCTGGTTCGTCAAGCAGCGCGGCCTGGTCACCGGTGTGCTGACCGCCGCGAGCGCGGCGGGCAACCTGGTCTTCCTGCCGGTGCTGGCCTGGCTGGTGCAGCAGTACGGCTGGCGCAGCGCCTCGCTCACCGTGGCCGTCTGCGCCCTCGCGGTCGTGCCGGTCGTCGCCCTGCTGATGCGGGAGCACCCCGCCGACCTCGGCCTGCTGCCCTACGGCGCGCCGGAGGACCACGTCCCGCCGGCCCCGCCCGCCGGGCGCGGTCTGCGCGCGGTGCGGGTGCTGCGCGAGGCGGCCAGGACCCGTGCCTTCTGGCTGCTCACCGGCTCGTTCGCGATCTGCGGCGCGACCACCAACGGTCTGGTCGGTACCCACTTCATCCCCGCCGCCGGTGACCACGGCATGGCGGAGACCGCGGCCGCGTCGTTGCTCGCGCTGGTCGGCGTCTTCGACGTGATCGGCACGGTCTTCTCCGGGTGGCTCACCGACCGCCTCGACTCGCGGAAGCTGCTCGGCGTCTACTACCTGCTGCGCGGTGCCTCGCTGCTGTTCCTGCCGGTGCTGTTCGCACGGACCGTGCACCCGAGCATGGTCGTCTTCATCATGTTCTACGGCCTGGACTGGGTCGCCACGGTGCCGCCGACAGTCGCGCTGTGCCGGGAGTGGTTCGGCGACGACGCGCCCGTGGTCTTCGGCTGGGTGCTCTGCGGCCACCAGATCGGCGCGGCGATCGTCGCCGCCGTCGCCGGGCTGATCCGCGACCGGCTCGGCAGCTACGACCTCGCCTGGTACGGCGCGGGCGCGCTGTGCGCGGTGGCCGCGCTCTGCGCGCTGCTGCTGCGCCGCCCGCCGGCCGGCGGGGCGGAGGTCCCGCTCAGCCCAGGGGTACCCGCAACTGCCTGAAGCCGCTCCGGTAGAAGAGCAGCGGCCCGGCCTGCGCGCCTCGTGGGGCGGCGAGTTCGCGGACCCGTCCGAGCACGATCAGGTGGTCGCCACCGGTGTGCACGGCGTGGACGGTGCAGTCCACCCACGCCAGCGCCCCGTCAAGGCGCGGCGATCCGGTCGCGGGCGCGGGCGCCCAGGCCACTCCGGCGAACTTGTCCGCCCCGGTGGAGGAGCTCACCGCGAACGACCGGCACAACTCGCCCTGGTCCTCGGCCAGCACGTTCACGCAGAACGCGCCCGCGCGGGCGATGCGAGGCCAGCTGGACGATGTCCGGGCGACGTTGAAGCAGATCAGCGGCGGGTCGAGGGAGAGCGAGGCGAACGACTGGCAGGCGAAGCCGACCGGCTGTCCGTCCTCGCCCGCGGCCGTGATCACGGTGACGCCGGTGGCGAAGTGCCCGAGCGCGTCCCGCAGCACCCGCGCGTCCGCGTCCGCCTGCGCCTCGGGCTCGGCGAACACCTCCGCCACCGTGGGCGCGACACTCACCGCCGCTCCCGCCGCCCGCAGGTAGCGGACGGCGGCCATCGCCATACCTTCGTGGCCCATGGGTTCGCTCCTTCGGGTCTTGTTCGCTGCCAAGGCCGGTTGCACTCATCTCAGGGGCGCGGGGAACCCGAGGTGAGTGCAACTACCGCCCCTCGAAAAGGGCTTCCCGTCGCTCTACGAAAGCACGGACGCCCTCCTGCGCGTCGCGAGTTGTCATGTTGATCTCCTGCGCCGTCGCCTCCGCCGCGAACGACGCGGCCCGGTCCCCGTCCAGGGACGCGTGCACCAGCGCCTTCGTCAGCGCGTACGCCCGCGTCGGCCCGGCGGCGAGCCGGCCCGCCCACTCGGCGACGAGCTTCTCCAGCTCCGCGCCCGGCACGACCCGGTTGACCAGGCCCAGCCGCTCCGCCTCCGTCGCGCGGACCTTCTCGCCGAGGAAGAGCAGCTCCTTGGCCCGCTGCACACCGACCAGCCGCGGCAGCAGCCACGCCGCGCCGCCGTCGGGGACCAGACCGCGTTTGGCGAAGATCTGCACCAGCGACGCCTCCTCGGCGGCCAGCACCAGGTCGCACGCGAGGGCGAGCTGCACGCCGACCCCGGCCGCCACGCCGTTGAGCGCGCAGAGCACCGGCTTCTCGCAGTCCAGCACGGCCGCGACCATCCGCTGCACGCCCGTCCGCAGCATCCGCGCGACGTCCCCCGCGGTGCGCTCGCCTCCCGCGCCCCCGCTGAGGTCCGCGCCGGAGCAGAACGCCCGCCCGGCCCCGGTCAGCACGACGACCCGCACACGACGATCGGCCGAGGCCGCCTCCAACTCGGCGACCAGCCGCTCCCGCAGCTCGGCCGTCACGGCGTTCAGCGCCTCGGGGCGGTTGAGCGTCAGCCGCCGTACCCCGTCGTCGCCGTCCGCCACGAGCAGCACGGACTGCGCACCGGCGTTCATCGGCACACCGCCAGCGCGTCCAGCGCGACGACGCCCTTGCCGCGTTCCAGCACCACCAGCGGGTTGATGTCCAGCTCGGTGAGCTGGTCGCCGAGGTCCAGCGCCATCCGCTGGACCCGCAGCACGACCTCCACCAGCGCGTCCACGTCCATCGGCGGCAGGCCGCGGACGCCGTCCAGCAGGGGGCGGCAGCGCAGCCGGTCCAGCGCTCTGCGTACGTCGGCGGGCCCGAACGGCGGGACGAGGACGGTGGTGTCGCGCAGCACCTCGACGAAGACCCCGCCCATGCCGACGGTCACCACCGGGCCGAAGACCGGGTCGTCGGTGACGCCGACGACCATCTCGACGCCCGCCTCGACCATCTGGCAGACCAGCACGCCGTCCAGCCGGGGGATGCCGCCGGCCCGGGCGTTCTCGGTCAGCTCGCGGAACGCCTCCCGCACCTGGCTCGCGCTGGTCAACCCGACCTTCACCAGGCCCAGTTCGGTTTTGTGCGCGACGCCGGGCGCCGAGCCCTTGAGCACCACCGGATAGCCGACGACCCCCGCCGCCCGGACCGCGCCCGCCGCGCTGGTGACCAGCTGCTCGCGCGGGACCCGGATGCCGTAGCAGCGCAGCAGCTGCTTGGCCGCGAACTCGCTGAGCTTCTCGCCCTCGTGGAGCAGCCGCTGCGCCTTGGCCTTGCCCGCGCAGGGCTCGCGCGGCGCGTCGTCGAAGGGGGAGCGGTAGCCGCCTGCGAAGGCGTGGTGCTCCAGGTAGGCGGCGACCGCGCGCACGCAGTTGCCGAACGTTCGGAAGACCGCGACCCGCGAGGAGCCGAGCAGCGTCTCCCGGTAGGCGGCCTCCGTCCCGACCGGCGAGCCCCAGATGACGCAGACCAGCTTGTCGGTGGTCTCCGCGACCTCGACCAGGTCGCGGGCGAGCTTGTCGCTCATCGGCGGGAACGGGCCGGTGATCGGGCAGATCAGCACGCCCACGTCCGGGTCGTCCAGGATCGCGTCGAGGATCTTCCGGCCGCGCCAGTCGCCGACCGGGTGGCCGCCGTTGTCGATCGGGTTGGCCACGCTCAGGTACTCGGGGATCCACTGGTGGAGCTCGTCCTGCTTGGCCTCGCTCAGCCGCGGCAGGGTGAGTCCGGCCGCCGAGGCCATGTCCGCCAGGTGCGCGCCGGTGCCGCCGGAGATGGAGTAGACGACCACGCCGGGCGCCCGCGGCGCCTTGGCGCGCGCCAGCAGGGCGGCGGTGTCCTGCAGTTCGTCGAGCCCGTCGACGCGGATCACGCCGAACTGGCGGAAGGCCGCGTCCACCACGTCGTCGGCGCCGGTCAGCTTGCCGGTGTGGGACTGCGCCATCCGCGCGCCCTCGTCGGTGCGGCCGACCTTGACCGCCACGACCGGGACGCCACGCCGTGCGGCGTGGTCGGCCGCCAGCAGGAAGGCCCGGCCGTCCTTGATGCCCTCGATGTAGGCGGCGATGGCGCCGATCTCGGGCTGGTCCGCGAACCACTGGACGAAGTCGGCGACCTCCAGGTCGGCCTCGTTGCCCGTCGGCGCCCAGTGGCTGAGCCGGATGCCCAGCTCCTGGAGGGTGAACAGCGGGCGGCCCTGGTGGCCGGACTGCGTGATCAGCGCGATGGCCGGCCCGGTCAGGTCGTCGCGGAACCGCTCGAAGGCGTTGAGGTTGGTGTTGGGGCCCAGCAGCCGCAGGCCCGTCGGCGCCTCGGTGACCAGGCGCTCCAGGTGCCGCTGTGCCTCGCGTCCGCTCTCGCCGGTCTCGGCGAAGCCGGAGGCGAAGGCCACGGCGTACTTCACCTTCGCCTCGATCAGCTGGGGCACGACGGCGGCGGGGTCGGCCAGCAGGATCACCGCGAGGTCGATCGGGTCCGCGTCCGGGTCGGCCGGGATGGCCGCGAGGTCGGGGTAACAGGGCAGCCCGTCCACCTCGTCCCGCCCCGGGTTCACCGGGTACATCCGCGCTCCGACCCGTTCGGACCAGGCCCGCAGCTGCCGGGTGATCCCGGTGTTGGGCCGGCCCGGCGTGTCCGAGGCGCCGATGACGGCCACCGCCGCCGGCCGGAAGAAGCGGTCCAGCTCCACCGCGCGCGGGCGCAGCGGCCGCCCGCTCGCGTCGGTCTCGGTGTCCGTCTCCCGCATGGCGTGCCTCCGATCCGGTCTCTGTGCCGTCTCTCGAATCTGACGTACCATCAGATTACTGTCGGGGGAGCTCCGCAGGAAGACAGCAAACTGACGCATCGTCAGGATCGGCGATCGAGATGGCTGGGGAGGCCGCGCGTGCAGACGGTGCACACCTACGGACTGTCGGCGGCGCAGTGGTTCGCGGTGCTGCGGATGGGGCTCGGCCTGTGGTGGCTGGAGAGCTGGCGCCACAAGGACAAGAAGGGCTGGTTGCAGCGCTCCACCGGCATCGACTGGGCCAAGGGCGTCGCCTCCCGGCACCGCTGGGCCTTCGTCCGCGACTCCTTCGACCGCGTCGTCGCACCCCGCCCGCGTCTGATGGCCTACATCGTGGTCTTCGCGGAACTGGCCCTCGGCCTCGGTCTCACCGTCGGGCTCCTCAGCCCGATCGCGCTGGCCGGCGGGCTGCTGCTCAACCTCCTCTACTTCGCCCTGATGATCCACGACTGGGCCGAGCAGGGGCAGAACCTGATGATGGCGCTCGTCTCCCTGGTCTGCCTGCTCGCCATGAGCTGGCAGTGCTGGTCGCTGGACCGCGCCTTCCACCTCTTCGGCGCCTGAGCCGCAGGCCGCCCGCCACCGGCCGCTGCCGCCCGCCACCGACTGTCGCCGACCGCCCAGGACGGAGTTGCCCGATGCCCACCCCCCGCACGGACCTGCCCGAACCCGACGCGTTCACCCGGCCCTACTGGGACGGCGCCGCCGAGGGCCGGCTGCTGCTGCGCCGCTGCGCCGCCTGCGGGCGTGCGCACCACTATCCCCGCGAGTTCTGCCCCCACTGCTGGAGCGAGGACGTCTCCTGGGAATCCGCGAGCGGCCGCGCCGTCCTCTACACCTGGTCCGTCGTGCACGCCAACGACCTGCCGCCGTTCCGCGACCGCCTCCCCTATGTCGCGGCCGTGGTCGAGCTCGCGGAGGGCCCGCGGATGATGACCACGCTGGTGGACTGCGATCCGACGCGGCTTCAGGTCGGTATGGAGCTTGTGGCCGACTTTGTCGCATTTGCCGTCGACGGAGAGCCCGGCCCCCGGGTACCGGTCTTCCGGCCTGCGGTGGGCAGCGTGGCCCCGTCCTGAACCGACTCCGGGGCCCACTCCGAAGCCTGACGCTGTGTGTTGCCTGTGACCTTAGACACATCGGGTGATCTGTGGGCTGAGCGTCGGCTGTGCTGCGGCGGAGCAGGTCGACCCTGGCGGGTTCCGGCGTGTCGCGGGCTGATCGGCACTCAGAATCGGATGTTTCCTGGCACGGCGTTGCCGGGCCCCCTCACTCGATGGGGGTACCGTGACGCGGGTGACGCCTGCACAGCAGGGTGCGGGCGGACGGCCTGAGAGGTGGTTGCCGGCGGCTCACCCGGTCCGCGTCACGACGACCACCTGCGAGGATCCAGCTATGCCCAGTCACGCCCGCCACGGCTCCGGGGCCCGCCCCGAGCCCGCCCCGCACGTCGACGCGCGGTACCAGGACGCGCCGTACCAGGAGACCGGGTACGACGACGGCTCCTACGGCGGCTCCTCTGCGGACAGCGTCTACGACCACGCGACGGGGCACGGGCACGCGGACGGTTCCGGCTCCCCTGCCGACGGCTACGGGTACGGCTACGCCCCTCAGGGCCACACGTCCCAGGGCCATGCCGCTCAGAGCTACGCCGGTACGGGCTATCCGGAGCCGGACCACGACGGCCGCTCCCACGCCTCGCACGGCTCCCACGCTTCGCCCGGCGGCTACGCCACCGACGCGTCCTACGGCTCGTACGACTCCTACGACGACGGCGCGTACGCCTCCTACGACTCCTACGACGACGGCGCGTACGCCTCCCCTGCCTCCTCCCGGGCCGCGTCCGCCCAGGCGGCCGCCGACTCCTTCGGGGGCGCGCCGCGCCGCGGCGGGAACCACGGCGCCGCCACCGGCCAGGGGCCGCGTCCCTCCCGCGCCCAGGCGCGGGCCGCCGCGCGGGCCAGAACGCGTCGCAAGCGCCGCATGCGCAACGGCTTCCTCGGCGTCGGCTCGGTGGCCGCCGTCGCGGTGATAGCGGTAGCGGGGTTCATGAACCCGCACCACGGACCCGTCGCCGCCGCGCAGTCCGACACCTCGGCCGTGCCGGTCGCGGGCCGGACCGGGGACGGAGACGCCTCCCGCTCGGTCGACCGCGCCACCCCGGCCGCGGCCCTCAAGCAGCTTCCGGGCCTGGGCAAGGCATTCCTGGCCAAGATCCCGTCGAACACCCAGCAGGTGCTGCTGGTCACCGGCAAGGGCAAGAACCAGAACACCGGCACTGCCGTGCTCTACACCCGCACGGCCGGCGGCGGCTGGCTGGCCGGCCCGAGCTGGGCCGCCCGCAACGCCAAGGACGGCTGGACCACCGACCACCACGCGGGCGACCTGCACAGCCCGATCGGCGTCTACTCCCTCACCGACGCCGGCGGCCTGGACGCCAATCCGGGCACCAAGCTCCCCTACCTGCGCTCCTCCGCCTTCCAGGCGCCGGGCACGGGCTTCGAGGGGGAGTCGCTGGCGGACGCGTTCGACTACGTGGTCGCCATCAACTACAACCACATCCCCGGCACCTCCCCGCTCAGCCCGGAGCGCCCGATGGGCGCCTCGCGCGGCGGCGGCATCTGGGTCCACGTCGACCACGGCGGCCCGACGCACGGCTGCGTCGCGCTCGCCAAGAGCGACATGCGCGCCCTGCTCCAGGCGCTGGATCCGGCGAAGCACCCGGTCATCGTGATGGGGGACGCGGCGTCACTCGCACAGTGACGCGACTGTCGCACGAGGTGATGGTTTGTCCGGGATCTACAGCTCCTATCGATGGATCCTGTGCCAAGCCTCCTCGGGCGACCCATCGGTAATCGGCTTGAGTGGAAGCCATGACAGGTTCCCGCATCGTCGCGTTGGGTCACTACCAGCCGTCCAAGGTGCTCAGCAACGACGAGCTGGCCGCTCGGGTCGACACCAGCGACGAGTGGATCGCCACCCGCGTGGGCATCCGCACGCGGCACATCGCCGGTCCGGACGAGACCGTCGCCGACATGGCGTCGCGCGCGGCCGCCAAGGCACTGGCCGCGAGCGGCTTCGACGCGCACAGTGTGGACCTCGTGGTCGTCGCCACCTGCACGGCGATCGACCGCAGTCCCAACACCGCGGCCCAGGTGGCCGCCCGCCTCGGCATCCCGGCCCCGGCCGCGTTCGATGTGAACACCGTCTGCTCCGGCTTCTCCTACGCCCTCGCCACCGCCGACCACGCCCTGCGCGCGGGTGCGGCGCGCAGGGCCGTGGTGATCGGCGCGGAGAAGATGTCCGACACCCTCGACTGGACCGACCGCACCACCTGCGTGATCTTCGGCGACGGTGCCGGTGCCGCGGTCCTGGAGGCGACCGACGACGGCTTCGAGGGCGTCGGCCCGGTCGTCTGGGGCTCCGACCCGGCCAAGGGCGACGCCGTCCGCATCGACGGCTGGGACCCGACCATCACCCAGCAGGGCCAGACCGTCTTCCGCTGGGCCACCACCCAGCTCGCCCCGATCGCCCGCCAGGCCTGCGAGCGCGCCGGCGTCCGCCCGGAGGAGCTGGCCGCCTTCATCCCGCACCAGGCCAACCTCCGCATCATCGACGCCATCGCGGCCAAGCTCGGTCTCTCCCCGGACGCCGTCGTCGCACGCGACGTGGTCGAGTCGGGCAACACCTCCGCCGCCTCGGTACCGCTCGCCCTCTCCAAGCTCCACGAGCGCGGCGAACTGCCCTCCGGCGCCCCCGCCCTCCTCTTCGGCTTCGGCGGCGGCCTGGCCTACGCCGGCCAGGTCATCCGCTGCCCGTAAGGGCGGTCGGCGCAAGGTGTCCGGTCCTGGCCTGCCGCACCTCGCCCGGACCCCTGCCGCCGGCAGCACGGAGTTCCTCGGCCTCCCGGAAGTCGGTGAGGCCAGGCGCGTACTCGCGTGTGGCCAGACGGAAACCGGACCGGTCCGTGAGGGCCCGGATCAACGGGGCCGTCCCCGCCCCCGGAACCGCCGTCGCCAGGCGTCGTGCGAGCTCGACGCCCCGGTCGAAGAACGGCCCCAGCGGCTCCTTCACGCGATGACTGCGCCCGGTCCAGTAGTAGCTCTCGCGGATGGTGAGACGGCGGTGCGCGGTCACGAGCGAGGACAGGTGCCGTCCCGGTTCGGACTCGGCCCGCGGGGCTAGGTCGGCGCAGGCGTCGGCCAGCGCCTGGCGGCCGTCGAGGTGGGCCTGACGCATGCCGGGAGACCACTGGAGTGTGTCCTCGCCGAACGCGGGTGAGGGAACACCGGACGCCTCGGGTTCGTCGGCACGGCCCGAGACGCCGAGCAGGACGCACCACCACGCATGGATGTTGCTCGGATTCCGGCGCTCGCCCGTGGCCGCCAGCTCGGTCAGCAAGGTGTGGATCTCCGCACGGACCGGCCGGCCGTCAGCCGGTGCGCCGAAGGCGTCGAGCAACCGCGCGAGATGGGTGAGCTCCCAGCTGAGCATGGCCAGCGAGGCGCCCGTCGACTCCAGGCGGGCGCGCGTCCGTGCCACGAGGGCCGTGGCTGCGGCGATGGCCTCGGCCGGGCGCCCGGCCGCCTCCAGCTCGGCCGACCAGGCGATGTGACGCCAGGAGTCGTACGCGGGACAGTTCGCGGCCAGCCGGCCGAGGATCTCCGCCGACTCCGCGTGACGCCCCTCCTCGGCCAGGGTGACCGCGAGCGGGCCGGGTCGGCCGAGAGCAGCCAGCTCCTCACGCAGGGCGCGTCCTTCCCCACGGCGGCCGAGCTCGTGGAGCACGGACTGGCGGCGGTCGAGCGCCTGGCACAGGAGGTCGAGCCGCTTGGGCTCCGAGGGGTGGATCCGGCGCGCGGCGGCGACCGCCTCCCGGGTCACGGCGATTCGGTGTTCGTTGCCGGTGCAGGCGCGGATCCAGGGCACCAGGGCTTCCACCAGCCGGGGCAGGTAACCGGGCTCGACGGCACCGAGGATGCGGTAGGCCCACACCCGGTCGGCCAGGCCGATGCGTTCGGGGTTCAGCAGCTTCACTCGGGCTCGGATGACCATGTCGGGATGGATGTTCTCGGCAGAAGTCATGACGGAGATGTTCGGCCCTGACGGCACGTCGGAACAACGGTTCACCCGTGTGCCGTCGGTCCTACTCAAACCCCCGCTGAGCTGCCATGATGGTGACGCTCACACATCCGGCGCCGCTCGCCGGGCGGGCCTCAGCGGCCCAGGACGAGCGTTCCCGAGGAGCAGAACCAGCCGCCGGTGCCGCTCACCAGCGCCAGCTCGGGGTCGCCCGGAACCTGCCGGTCCGGAGCCGAGAGGGCGTACTCGCGCCGGAGTTGGCGGACCGCCTCGACGATGAGGAAGAGCCCGCGCATGCCCGGGTGGCAGGCGGAGAGGCCGCCGCCGTCGGTGTTGGTGGGCAGCTCGCCGTCCCGCAGCAGGCGGCCCGCCTTGGCCTCGACGAACGCGCCGCCCTCGCCCTTGGCGCAGAACCCCAGGTCCTCCAGCGTCACCAACGGCATGTAGGTGAAGGCGTCGTAGAGCTCGCAGAGGTCGATGTCGCCCGGCGATACGCCCGCCCGCTCGAAGGCGAGGCGCCCGGACACCGCGGCGGGGGAGACGGTGAAGTCCTCCCAGTCCGACATCGTGCTGTGGCTGAGCGCCTCGCCCGTCCCCAGGACCCAGACCGGGTCGTGCCGGCTGTCCGGCACGTACTCCTCCGCCGCCAGCAGCACCGCGCAGCCCCCGTCCGAGCGGATGCAGCAGTGGAGCTTGGTGAACGGGTCGGCGACCATGGGCCCGTCCAGCACCTCGTCGACGCTGATCGGGGTGCGGTACATCGCGTCCGGGTTGCTCGCGGCGTTCGCCCGAGCCTGGACCGCGACGCCCGCCAGTTGCTCGGCCGTCGTGCCGTATTCGTGCATGTGCCGGCGGGCCGCCATGGCGTACTTGGCGATGAGCGTGTGCCCGTACGGTGCCTCGAACTGCAGCGGGCCGCGCGCGCCGAGCGAGAGCGCGGCGGTGCGGCGGCGCGCCTTGAGGTCCGCGCGGGCGGTGGAGCCGTAGACCAGCAGCACGGCGTTGGCGTGCCCTGCCGCGATCGCGTCGGCGGCGTGCGCGGCCATGACCTCCCAGGTGGAGCCGCCCACGGAGGTGGAGTCGGTCCAGGTCGGCCGGAGCCCCAGGTATTCGGAGACCTCGACCGGCGCCAGGATGCCGAGCCCCGCCGAGGCCACCCCGTCGATCACGTCCTTCGGCAGTCCCGAGTCGGCGAGGGCGCGGCGCGCGGCCTGGGCGTGCAGCTGGAACGGTGTCGCCTCGTCCACCCGCCCGCAGTCGCTGAGCGCGACCCCGACGACGGCCACCCGCCTGCGCCGGCGCGGCACGTCGCCGTCCGGCACGGGGTGCCGCAGCGGACCGGTGGCGGTGGTCATGGCGGAAGGACCGGAGGAAGGACCGGCAGCAGTCATAAATCTGACGGTACATCAGATCCGCGTCCCCGCACCCCTGTGCGGTGCGAGCACTGCGACCTAGTATGACGAGGCGTCAGATCTGATCTGCAATACGCATGTGGATGCAGACCAAGCGGCTGGAAGCGAAGCCCAGGAGGCGGCATGGATCCCGCGCTCACCCAGGAACAGGACGAGATCGCCCGCGCCCTGCGCGACGTGCTCACCAAGCAGGCCGGACCGGAGGAGGTCCGTGCCGCGGCGGCCTCACCGGCCGGATACGACGCGGACCTGTGGCGACGGCTGGCCGAACAGCCCGGCCTGGCCGGGCTCGCCCTGCCGGAGCGGCACGGCGGCACCGGCCTCGGCCCGGTCGAGCTGGCCCTGGCCTGCGAGGAGGCCGGGCGCGTCCTGCTGCCCTCCCCGCTGCTCGCCAGCTCCGTCCTCGCCGCCGGGGCGATCGCCGCCTGCGGCACCGACGAGCAGTGCCGGGAGCTGCTCCCGTCGCTCGCCTCCGGCGCCCGCACGGCCGCCCTCGCCCTTCCGGGCGCGCCCGCCCTCGCCCTCGGCCTCGTGCCGGACATCAACCCGCGCCCGTTCCTCGGTGACCTGCCGGCCGGTGGTGGCCGCTCCGGCGGCATCCAGGCCAAGCCCGCCGCCGACGGTCTGTGGACCCTCTACGGCGAGGCCGCCCACGTCCTCGACGGCGCCCGCGCCGACCTGCTCGTCCTGGCCGCCCACGCGGGCGGGTTCCCGCGCAGCCGCACCGTCCTGTTCACCGTGGACGCCGGCGCGGCGCCGGGCCCGGGAGCGGGCGTCGCAGCGGGTGCGGTGGGCACGGCTGGTGCGGCGGGTGCGGAGGGCACGGCTGGTGCGGTGGGTACGGTGGGCGCGGCTGGGGCGGAGGTCACGGGTCTGCGGCGGGAGCGCAGCGCGGGCATCGACCAGACCCGCAGCGTCGGCCGGGTCGAGCTGCGCGACGTCGTGGCCCGTCCGCTCGGCGACCCGTCGAAGGACGCCGCGCCCGCGCTGGCCGCGGTCGGCCGCCTCGCGGCCGTCGCCGTCGCCGCCGAGGCCGTCGGCGCGGCCGCCCAGGCGCTGGCCCGCACCGTCGAGTACGTCCAGGCGCGGAACCAGTTCGGGCGGGCCATCGGCTCCTTCCAGGCGGTCAAGCACCGTCTCGCCGACGTCTACGTCGCCGTCGAGACGGCCCGCTCGGCGATGCTCTACGCCGCGTGGTCCGCCGTGACGGCGCCCGAGGACCCTGTCCCCGCGCTGCTCGCCATGGCCCACGCCCTCACCGCCCAGCGCACCGCCGCAGCGGAGGCGATCCAGCTGCACGGCGGCATCGCGATCACCTGGGAGCACGACGCCCACCTCTACTTCAAGCGGGCGGCCGCCGACGAGCTGCTCTTCGGCCCCCCGCACCTGCTGCGCGCCCGCGCGGCCGAACTCTCCGGTGTCCTCACCGCGAGCGGGACCGGAGCCGGTGCTGGGGCCGGTGCTGGGGCCGGGGCCGGGATCCACGGAGGAGGGGCGACCATTCGATGAGGCTGCTGGAGAGCGCGATGCAGAAGGTGTCGGCGACGCCGACCTTCGCCCGGATCGCCCCCTCGGTCGTGCCCCGCCTGGACAAGGCGGTGCACCGGCTGAGCGGCGGCAAATTCATGCTGAGTCAGTGGATGCTGCCCTCGCTCTTCCTGACGACCACCGGCCGCAGGAGCGGGGAGGCCCGGACCACGCCGCTCGCCTGCCTCCCGCAGGGGGACGGGTTCCTCGTCGTCGGCAGCAACTTCGGGCGCACCTCCCACCCGGCCTGGACGGGCAACCTCCTCGCGGACGCGGACGCCGTGGTCAGCCACCGCGGCCGCACCACGCCCGTCCGGGCCCGCCTGCTCGACGGCGACGAGCGCGCGGAGGCCTGGGCGGCGCTACTGCGGATGTGGCCCCCGTACGCCCAGTACCAGGCCCGCGTGGAGCGCGAGATCCGGGTCTTCCGCCTGGAGCCGCGCGGATAGTCGCCCCCGGGCAGGTGCAGCCACAGGCAGGTGCTCAGAGCAAAGGAAAACCAAGGAAAAGAAGAGGGCGGCATCGTCAGGTCATCGACGATGCCGCCCGAGTGGCACGGACCGTGGGCGCGCAGGACCTACCTCCCCCGAGGCACAGCCCCGGCGCTCACGCCGGCGGACAGGCGACCGGGCCCCACGGCTCCGTTGTGATGTGGTTGTGGCTGGACGGCCTGGTAGGGCCTACTTCGGGGGCTTCTTGCCCGTCATGCCGAGGTAGACCAGCAGAGCCAGGTTGGGTGTGAGCTCCTTGGCCTTGACGCCCCAGGAGTCGAACCCCTTCTGGTGCTCCGCGACGGCGGCCAGCATCGCGACCAGCGAACCGGCGACAGCCGGTGCGCTGACCGACTTGTCCGCCTTGCCGGACGCCTGCATGGCCTTGAGGGAGTCGGTGAGGGAGTTGGTCACGGCGTTGAGGATCTTCATGCGGATCTTGAAGAACCGCTTGTCCCCTTCGGCCGCGCCCAACGTCACCACACGCAGGATGGCCTCGTTGTCGCGCCAGAAGGAGAGGAAGCCGTCGACCAGCTCCTCAGCCGTCTGGTAGCCGGCCTTGCCGACCCACGACTTGTCGGCGACGAGGTCCTTGAGACCGGCGCCGTCCTTGGCCATTTCATCCGCGATCTCGAGGACAGCGCCCTCGACGTCGGGGAAGTACTGGTAGAAGGTTGCGGGGGAGGTACCCGCCATCCGGGCGACGTCGATGACCTTGACGTCCCGGTAGGGCGAGGTCGCGAGCATTTCGCGGAGGCAGTCCAGCAGCTTCTGCCGCGTGGCCTGTCCACGACGCCCGGCGACACGCCCATCGACGGTGCGAACTTGTCCTGTCATGCCGTCAGTTTACCGTGGCAAGATCCGGGCGCTATTCGGCGGGAAATGTGAATGCGCCGTCAGGCTGACGAAGCCTCCGCCGGGGCTTTCCCAAGGCTCCGGCAAGCCTCTGATCAGCCACTCTCTCCGCAGGGCCGTTCCACGGCAGTCAGGCGTGGCCGTCCCCTTCCGGCCGAACGGGGTCGCTTTCCAGCCAGGCGCCACGGCTGAGCGGGAGTCCACTGGCGCCCTCCGGGCCGGTCCTGACGGCCAGGACCTGGTTGACACCGATCCGGTTCTCCTCGAAGGCGAGCGCCGACGCCGCCATGTACAGGCGCCAGACCCGGGCCCGGCCCAGCCCCGCCTGCTTGACCCCCTGGGTCCAGTCCTCCTGCAGGTTGGCCACCCACCGGCGCAGCGTCAGCGCGTAGTGCTCGCGCAGCGACTCCACGTCGCGGACCTCGAACCCCGCCTCCTCCAGCGCCGCCACGGTGCTGCCGATCGGGGCGAGCTCACCGTCGGGGAAGACGTAGGCGGCGATGAACGGACTCAGCCGGTACGGCTTCCCCCCAGTGCCCGGGGGACGGGCGATCTGGTGGTTGAGCAGCCGCCCGCCGGGCCGCAGCAGGCCGTACAGGGTCCGCGCGTACCTCCGGTACATCGCCGCGCCCACGTGCTCGGCCATGCCGATGCTGGAGATCGCGTCGAACGGCCCGTCATCGACCTCCCGGTAGTCCTGCAGCCGGATCTCCAGCCGTTCCGTCAGACCCGCCTCCGCGATCCGCTCGCGCGCCAGCCGCGCCTGCTCGGCGGAGAGCGTGACCCCCACCCCCGAGACCCCGTAGTGCCGCGCGGCGTGCAGCAGCATCGACCCCCAGCCGCAGCCGACGTCGAGGAGCCGCGCGCCGGGCCCCAGGCGGTGCAGCCCGAGCTTGCGGCAGACCAGGTCCAGCTTGGCCTCCTGCGCCGCCTCCAGCGTGGTCGTCCCCGGAGGCCAGTAGGCGCACGAGTAGACCATGGACGGCCCCAGCACCAGCCGGTAGAAGTCGTTGCCGACGTCGTAGTGGTGACTGATCGCCGCCCGGTCGCGGCGCAGCGTGTGCACCGGCCCGCGCGAGTGCCGCATCTCCTCCGGCGGGATCGGCGGCCGCGGCCCGAGCATGCCCAGCCGCCGGGCCGTGGCGACCATCCGGCGGGTCTCCGGCCCGAACAGCGCCCGGGGGTCGCCGGGGGTCAGCGCCGACTTCAGCGTGAGCGGTCGCAGCGCGAGGTCGGGCCGCCCCTCCGAGAGCCGGCCGATCCGCCGGAGCAGTTCGTAGAGCTCGACGTTGTCGGGATCGTCGTCCTCGCCGGGCAGCGAGATGGAACCGGAGAGGTAGGCGCGGACCAGCCCGAGCTCGTTCGGCGCCCAGAGCAGGTGCCGCAGGGCGCTGCGGTCCGTCAGCACCATCACGGGCGCGTCCGCCGGTCCCGCCTCCGCGCCGTCCCAGGTTCGGACGCGGAACGGCGGCTCGACGCCGAGCAACTCGGTCAGCAGGGTGAACAGGTCATGGGCACTGTCGCTCATCACGACTCCTCGAGGATCGTCAGGCCGCTCGAAGGTGGTGCGGGAGGTCGGCGCGGAGGGTCACGCGGACAGGTGGCGCGAGAGGTTGTTGCATCCACCAATCTAGATCGCGTCTTCCCTTCAGGGGCGCATTCACACGCACTGGTCCGCGCGTCGCGCTCGTGCGCCGCCCGGTTGCCGCACTGTGGCGTGCCCGTGGCGCCCTCGTGGCGCCCTCGTGGCGAGGGTGTGGCTCATGTCCTTCGCGACGGGTTGGCTTGTGGGGCGTCCGGACATGGAGAATCAGTGCTGCGTCTGTCCTGCTCTCCTGCCGGCGGCGCTGACGACCCAACGGGGAGGTGCTGAGGACGTGGACCAGCTGACGGCGCACGATCCCAGGAGGATCGGGCCCTTCGAGGTGCTGGGCCGGCTCGGCGCGGGCGGAATGGGCTTGGTCTACCTGGCGCGCTCCGCCGCGGGCCGCCGGGTCGCCATCAAGACCGTGCGGGCGGAGCTGGCCGAGGACCAGCTCTTCCGGGTGCGCTTCGCCCGCGAGATCGCGGCGGCACGCACGGTCAGCGGCTTCTACACCGCAGCGGTCGTCGACGCCGACGCCGACGCGGCCGTGCCGTGGCTCGCCACCGCGTACATCCCGGCGCCCTCGCTGGAGGACCTGGTCACCGAGTACGGCCCGCTGCCGGTCACCACCGTGCGCTGGATGATCGCCGGAATCGCGGAGGCGCTCCAGTCCATCCACGCGGCCAACCTGGTGCACCGCGACCTCAAGCCGTCCAACGTGCTGATCACGGAGGACGGCCCCCGCGTGATCGACTTCGGCATCGCGGCGGGTGTCTCGCACACCCGCCTGACCATGACGAACGTGGCCGTGGGCACCCCCGCCTACATGTCGCCCGAGCAGGCCCGCGACAGCCGCGGCGTCAAGGGCTCCTCCGACGTCTTCTCGCTCGGCTCGCTGACGGTCTTCGCCGCCACCGGCCACCCCCCGTACCACGGGGCCAACCCCGTGGAGACGGTGTTCATGCTGCTCCGCGAGCCCCCGGACCTCTCCGGCCTCCCGGAGGAGCTGGCCCCCCTGGTCCGCGCCTGCATGCGCACGGCGGCCGAGCGGCGCCCGCTCCCGGCCGAGATCGCCGCCGAGCTCGCCCCGCACCTGTACGGCTCCGGCGACGGCTCGGGCGACGACGGCGAGTACCTGCCGCCGGCGGCGCTCTCCCTGATCGAACGCATGAAGGGTCGCCGTACCCCGCCCCCGGCCGCGCCGTCCTCAGGCCCGGCCCGGCCCGCCCAGGGCGCCTTCCCGGCCCGGCCGGGACAGCCGGGCCAGCCGGGCCAGAACGCCGCGTACGCGGGCCAGGGCGCCCAGGGCGCCCAAGGCGGTCCTGCCGGGCAGTACGGCCAGCACGGCCAGGGTGGTCAGCACGGCCAGGGCGGCCAGGGCGGGCCGCAGGGCGGAGCCGGCGCGCTCGGCTATCAGGGCGGCGGCAGCGCGGGGCAGGCAGGCCGGCCCGGTCAGGGTGGTCAGCACGGGCAGGGTGCCCAGGCCGGCCACCCGGGCCAGGGTGCTCAGCCGGGGCAGCCGGGTCCGGGCTACCAGGGCAGCGCCGGTCAGGCCGGCGCGCCGCAGGGCTATGCCCCCTCCGCCGGTCAGGCAGGCGCCGGTGTTCCCGGTGGGGACGGGTCCGCGCCCGCGGGTGGGCGGCACGCCGCGCCCACGCCGTTGACCCCGCCCGTTCCCGCGCCCGCGACTCCGCCGGAGGCGGCGACGACCGCGCGGCCGGTCGTACACCTGCCGGGCGTGGCCGCGCCGATCGGCCCCGGGGTCCGGCTGCCCACCGGACCGTCCGCGGAGCCGGTCGCGCCGCCCACCACGGGCTGGGTCCGCCAGGGCGGCTCCCACGCCGCCCCGAGCGCGTCCGGCGCCCCCGCACAGGCCCTCCCGGGCGTTCCGGCTCCCTCGCAGGCCCCGGTCCCGTCCGCGCCCCTCCCGCCCACCGCCCCGGCGACGGGCGCGCCCGTCGAGCAGGCCGCGCCCGACGCGCCGTGGCGCCCGTGGCGCTTTCGCATGTCCCACGACGTGTGGGGCTCGCCGATCGTCTCGGACGGCGCGCTGTACATCACCAGCTTCGGCGTCCACGCCCTCGACATCGCCAGCGGCCGTCGCCGCTTCCGCACCGAGAGCGTCGCCTGGGCCCTGGCCGTCGCCGACGGCCGCGTCCACGCCGCCGACGGGCCGAACCTCTTCACGCTCCAGGCCGCGGACGGCGCCGAGCGCTGGCGGGTCGCGCTGGACGGCTGGACCTACACCCTCGACGCGGCCGGCGGCGCTCTCGTCGCCGGTACCCGCGGCGGCGGTGTCCACGTGCGCTCTGCTATCGACGGCAGCGAGATGTGGCAGGCGCGGGACGCCCAGCAGGCCTACGAGAACCCGGCCTCCGGCCCGTGCGTCATCGGCGACTCGGTCTACTATTACGGCGGGGGATGCCTGCGCTCCGTGGAGTTGACGACAGGTCAGCTCCAGTGGGCGCTGCCGCTGGGCGAGGACGTCCCGTCCCGGCCGGTGCTCCACCGCGGCGTGCTCTTCCTCTGCAGCGGCGCGCGCGTCTACGCGGTCGACGAGCAGACGGGCGCGGAGCGGTGGCGCTTCGACGCCCCGGTGGTGCTGTTCACCTCGCCCGCGGTGAGCGAGTACGGGGTCTTCGTCGCCGACTACCTCGGTACGGTCTTCGGTCTGGACCCGGCCACCGGCTCAGTCCGCTGGCACGCCCGCACCGGCGGTCGCCAGGGCGCCGAGCCGGTCGTCCTGGCCGAGGGCACCGTCCTGGTGGGCAGCGGGGACACGGCGTACGCGTTCGACGCCCGCAGCGGGGCCGAACTGTGGCGCTACGCCGCTCGCGCGGAGCTCGCCGGCGTTCCGGCGACGGCCGACGGCCTGGTCCACCTGGGCAGCCGCGACCACTCCCTGCACACCGTCGAACTGGCCAGCGGCCGCCTGCGCTGGAAGCTGGACACCGGCGGCGAGATCACCGGCCCCCCGGTCGCCGCCGACGGGCGCGTCTTCGCCTGCAGCAAGGACCACTGCGTCTACGCCCTGGACGCCGCCCGCGGCACCGCCACAACCCGCGAATGACCCCGGCCCCGGGCCCTTGGACGCGTTCCCGCATCCAGGGGGCCGGGCCCGCACCTCTCACCGGCGCCACAGGGGGCCCGCGGGCGCCTCCCGCGCCCTGCGGCTGCCCGCCGGGCGGGCCTCCCTCGTCATGTGGCCGCCCAAGCGGCAGGCCCGTGCCGTGTGGCGGCTCGTGCGGGCGCCTCTCGCGCTCCTGCCGCCCGCTGACGCGGCCTGGCTGTCCTGCGGCTGCCTGGCGCGTCCCGTGGCCATTCACGTGGCGTGGCCGCGCGGTGGTGCGCCGTGTGGGCGTTTCCGGTGCGGTGCGCCGGCTCAGGTGGGCGCCTCTCGCGCCTGCGGCTGCCCGCCGGGCGGGCCTCCCTCGTCCTGCGGCCGCTGACGCGGCCTGGCCGTCCTGCGGCTGCCTGGCGCGTCCTTGTGGCCATTCACGTGGTGTGGCCGCGTGGTGGTGCGCCGTGTGGGCGTTTCCGGTGCGGTGCGCCGGCTCAGGTGGGCGCCTCTCGCGTCCTGCGGCTGCCCGCCGGGCGGGCCTCCCTCGTCCTGTGGCCGCCCACGCGGCAGGCCCGCCGCGTGGCCGCTCGTGCGGGCGCCTCTCGCGCCCCCGCCGCCGCTCCCGTAGCGGGACCGGTCCCGGGGCAGCAGCCCACGCCGGCGCTTCTCGTGCCGTGTGACCGCTGACGTGGCGTGGCCGCCCCGCGGCTGCCCGCCGGGCGCCCCTCGTGCCGTGCGGCCGCCCGAGAGTGGGCGTTTCCGCGCCCGCGGTCACCCGCGCCGCACGCTCGCGTCAGTGGCGCAGGCGCCAGCCCGCCCATGCGGAGGTGATCATCTCGCGTACGTCGAACCGCGCCTTCCAGCCCAGCTCCTGGGCGATGAGCTCGGCCGACGCGACCACCCGCGCCGGATCGCCGGCGCGCCGCGGGGTGACCTCGGCTGTCACGTCGAGGCCGGTGACCTCGCCGATGACGTCCAGCATCTGCTGGACCGAGACGCCCTCGCCGCGGCCGATGTTCAGGATGAGGTCGGTGCCGTCCGGGTCGTCGGTCAGCCGCCGCACCGCGGCGACGTGCGCCTCGGCGACGTCCGCGACGTGGATGTAGTCGCGGATGCAGGTGCCGTCCGGGGTCGGGTAGTCGGCGCCGAAGACGCGGGGGGCCTCCCCGGCGTCCAGGCGCTCGAAGACCATGGGGACCAGGTTGAAGACGCCCGGGTCGCCCAGCTCCGGCGTCGCCGCGCCGGCGACGTTGAAGTAGCGCAGCGACACCGTGCCCATGCCGTGGGCGCGGCCCGCGGCGCGGACCAGCCACTCGCCGACGAGCTTGGTCTCGCCGTAGGGGCTCATCGGCCGGCAGGGGGTCTCCTCGGTGACGAGGTCGACGTCCGGCATGCCGTAGACCGCCGCCGAGGAGGACAGCAGGAAGCGCCGCACGCCGGCCTCCGCCGCAGCCTCCAGGACGACGCGCAGACCTTCGACGTTCTCGCGGTAGTAGCGGAGCGGCTGCTCGACCGACTCGCCCACCTGCTTCTTCGCGGCGATGTGCAGCACGCCGCTCACCTCGTGCTCGCGGAGCACGGCGGTGAGCAGCGGCTGGTCCAGGGTCGAACCCTGGACCAGCGGGACGCCCTCCGGCAGGCGCGAGGAGTCGCCCGTGCTGAGGTCGTCGAGGACGACCACGCCGTGGCCGGCCTCGACCATCGCGCGGACGACGTGTGCTCCGATGTAGCCGGCACCGCCGGTGACAAGCCAAGTCATGCGGCCACTCTAGCGACGCCCACCGACCGGACGCGGACGGTGATCGCCTCACTCCGTCGAGTGACCTGCCGTGGTCGCTACTTGCGGGCGCGCAGACGCAGGCGCCACGGTACGAGCGCGGACTCGAGCTGCACGCCGAAGCTCATCTTCGACTCGCCCGCGCGCCGCTCCTCGAAGCGGATCGGCACCTCCAGCGCGCTGAAGCCCTTGTGGACGGCGCGGAACTTGAGCTCGACCTGGAAGCTGTAGCCGGCGCTCTCGAGCGAGGCGAGGTCAACCGCGTGCAGCGCCTCGGCGCTCCACAGGTTGAATCCGGCCGTGATGTCGCGGACGCGGGTCGAGAGGATGGTGCCGGCGTAGGCGTTGGCCCAGCGCGACAGCAGACGACGGTGCCAGCCCCACTCGTCGGCGAGCTCGCCGCCCGGGACGTAGCGGCTGCCGACGACCACGCCGGCGCCGGTGGAGAGGGCGGTGCCGAGCATCTGCGGGATGGCGAGGGCGGGGTGGCTGCCGTCGGCGTCCATCTGCACGACGAAGTGGGCGCCCTCCTCGACGGCGAGCGCCATGCCGGCGGCGTAGGCCTTGCCGAGGCCGTCCTTGCCCTTGCGGTGCAGCACGCTGATGCGAGGCTTGCCGTCGAGCAGGTGGCGCTGGGCGAGCTTCTCCGCCAGCTCGCCCGTACCGTCGGGGCTGCTGTCGTCGACGACCTTGAGGTGGAGGCCGGGCAGTGGCAACGCCATCACCTGCTCGACCGTCGCCTCCAGGCTGCCGATCTCGTTGTAGGTCGGCATGACGACCGTCACGGGCGTCTCTGCCCAGTCGTCGGGCAGCGCGGCGGGGATGGTCACGATGACTCCTGGTCCAGATTGCGGGGTCCGGCCGTTGCAACTGCGCGGGGACAGGGCTCGGACGACGTTGCACTGTAGTAGATGGAAGCAGACGTCCGATGGGCAGGAAGGTAAGTTCACCGCCACGAAACGCACTGTTCCCAGGCCAGGAGTCCTCGCTTCGGCTACACCCGGATGGAGGACACGTCGATGGCCTCCGTCATTGACCTTCCCCGTGCCGCGCGGTTCATCCGCCGCACAGGGCCCAGCGCACCACGGTCACGTCGGGTGTGACCGCCTGGAAGACCGCCTGGACCGGGGCGCCGATGCGCAGTCGCTGGGGTGGCACGGCGTTCCACGGGGCGTTGGGCCGCCGGACCGAGGTGGTCAGCGTCCCCACCAGGCGGATCCGCGGGTCCTCCTCCAGCTCGACCAGGGCCACGGGATACGGCGCCCGCTCCGCGTAGGCGGGCAGCAGTGGCGGGTGCGCGACGACGTAGGACCAGAGCCGGCCGCGGCCGGACATCTGCCGCCACTCGTCGGTGAAGCTGCCGCAGTGCGGGCAGCAGGGGCGCGGCGGGAACCGCAGCCGTCCGCAGTCCGCGCATGCCTGGATCCGGAGCTCGCCGCGCCGGGTGTAGTCCCAGAACGGCTCGCCGTCGTCGTCGGGCCACGGCAGCAGCAGCCCGTCGGCGGTCAGGGTGTCCATCTCGAAGCCTCCCGATGATCCGTCTCGGATGTGCTCAGACCCGCAGCAGCAGGGCGGATGTCGGCACGCCCTCGCCCGCGGTGACCAGGCAGGTCGCCGCGTCGGGCACCTGCGCCGTGGAGAGGCCGCGCAGCTGCTTGACGCCCTCGTTGATCAGGTTGAAGCCGTGCACGTACCCCTCGGAGAGTCCGCCGCCGCCGGTGTTGATCGGCAGCCGGCCGCCCAGTTCCAGTGCCCCGCCCTCGGTGAACGCCGCACCCTCGCCGCGCCCGCAGAAGCCGTACCCCTCCAGCGACAGCGGGATGAGCGGGGTGAACGCGTCGTAGATCTGGGCGACGTCGATGTCGCCGGGGCCGAAGTCGGCGGTCTTCCACAGCTGCCGCGCGGCGGTCCAGGCGGGGCCGGTCAGCGGGTCGTCGTTCCAGTAGTTGACCATGCCGTGGTGCTGCGCGGGCAGGCCCTGGGCGACCGAGTGGACGTAGACGGGCCGCTGCCGGCAGTCGCGGGCCCGCTCGGCGGCGACCACGACGCAGGCGAGGGCACCGTCTGTCTCCAGGCAGTTGTCGTAGAGGCAGAGCGGCTCGCTGATCCAGCGGGCGTCCATGTACATCTCGCGGGTCAGCGGACGGTCGTACATGATCGCGTCGGGGTTCTGGTTGGCGCGGTTGCGGCAGGCCAGGGCGACGTTGAACAGGTGGTCCCGGGTCGCGCCGTACTCGTGCATGTAGCGGCGGGCCAGCATGCCGATCTCGTCGGCGGGACGCAGCAGCCCGAAGGGCCGGGTCCACTGTGCGGGTGTGGGCAGTTGCTGGGTGGTGTTGGTCCACGGCCGCTTGCCGCTGCCGCGCTTGCGGCTGCGCCAGGCCACGCCGACGCTCGCCTGCCCGGTGGCGACAGCCATGACCAGGTGCGCGACGGTGGCGCAGGAGCCGCCGCCGCCGAATCCGGTCCGGGAGAAGAAGGTGACGTCACCGGCGCCGATGGCCTTGGCGAGCTCGACCTCGTCGGTCTCCTCCATGGTGTAGGAGGCGAGGGCGTCGACCTCGCGCGGCTCGATACCGGCGTCGTCCAGGGCGGCCAGGACGGCGCGGCAGGCGAGTGCCTTCTCGGACTCCTCCAGGCGTTTGGCGAAGCGGGTCTGGCCGATGCCGACGATGGCCGTACGGTCCCTGAGCATGGGCGGCTCCCGGAATGCGAGTGCTCCAACGGGGTGGGCCACGAAGGCGGTGGGCCACAGAGGAAGATCTTCTGACGTACCGTCAGAATAGGGCGCCCGGCTCCCTTCCGGGAAGGCCGCCGTCAGCCTAATCTGACGATCAGTCACCTGCGAGGTGCGGGAGCCGAGCAGAGCCGACAGACGACGTCACGGAAGCACGCCACCGGATGCGGCGACGCACCGGATCGACCGGCGGAGGGGAACGGGCCATGCGCGCGGATCTCGAGTGGGGAACCATCGCCAACCTCGTCCAGGCGGCCGGAGACCGCTACGGCGACCGCGAGGCGGTCGTCGGCCCGCGGACCCGGATCAGTTACGCGGAGCTCGCCCGGCGCGTCCGGCGAGCGGCAGCCGGGGTCATGGCCGCCGGTGTCCGGCCGGGCGACCGCATCGGCATCTGGGCGCCGAACGCCCCCGACTACGTGGTCGCCGCGCTCGGCGCGGTGAGCGCCGGAGCCGTGCTCGTGCCGCTCAACACCCGGCTCAAGGGCGGCGAGGCGGCCGAACTGCTCCGCCGCACCCGTGCCTCGCTGCTCTTCGTCACCGCCGCCTTCCTGGGCGTCAGCTATGTCTCCGCGCTCAAGGCGGCCGGCCCCCTGCCCGACCTGCGCACCACCGTCGTCCTGGGCGACTCCGAGACGGTCCCCGGCGACCTGCTCTCCTGGCGGGCCTTCCTCGCCGCCGGTGCGGACATCCCCGCCCGTGCCGTGCAGGCCCGGCTCTCTGCCGTCGCCCCCGAGGACCCGGCCGACATCATGTTCACCTCGGGCACCACCGGCCTGCCCAAGGGCGCCGTGACCACCCACGCCCAGACCCTGCGCGCCTTCGACGCCTGGGCCGACCTGTCCGGTCTCGCCGAGGGAGACCGCTACCTCGTGGTCAACCCGTTCACCCACACCTTCGGCTGGAAGGCCGGCATCCTCGCCTCGCTGATGAGGGGCGCGACGATCCTGCCGCAACCCGTCTTCGACGCCGAGGCCGTCCTTGCCAAGATCGCCACAGAGCGCGTCACGGTCCTGCCCGGCGCGCCGACCGTCTACCAGACCCTGCTCGACCACCCCGCCCGCGCCCAGTACGACCTCGGCTCGCTGCGCCTGGCCGTGACCGGTGCCGCCGTGGTCCCGCTGGAGCTCGTCCACCGCATCCGCGACGAGCTCGGCTTCACCACCGTCCTCACCGCCTACGGCCTGACCGAGAGCTGCGGCATGGTGACGATGTGCCGCCGCGACGACGGCCCCGACACGGTCGCGGCGACCTCCGGGCGGGCCGTCCCCGGCGTCGAGGTCAGGATCCGCGCCGCCGAGGGCGTGAAGGACGAGCCTCCGGGCGAGCCCGGCGAGGTGCAGGTCCGCGGCTACACGGTGATGCGCGGCTACTTCGAGGACCCGGCCGCGACCGCCGAGGCCTTCACCGAGGACGGCTGGCTGCGCACCGGTGACATCGGCGTCCTCGACGCCGCGGGCAACGTCCGGATCACCGACCGCCTCAAGGACATGTACACCGTCGGCGGCTTCAACGCCTACCCGGCGGAGATCGAACGTATCCTCGCCCGCCACCCGCTGGTCGCCGACTCCGCGGTGATCGGCGTCCCGGACGTCCGCCTGGGCGAGGTCGGCCGCGCCTACGTGATCCCCCGTCAACAGCCGTTGCCGGACTCGGCAGCGGAGCTCGTGGACTGGTGCCGCCGGGAGATGGCCAACTACAAGGTCCCGCGCGAGGTCGTCTTCGTCGACGACCTCCCCCGCAACGCGCTCGGCAAGGTCCTCAAGGGCGACCTGCGGTCACCCCGGGGGCGCGAGGAACTGCACGGGCAACCCGGCGCCGGCGAGGGCCCTGCGCAGTGAGTACCACCCGCACGCCGGCAGCTTCTCCCGAGGCCCCCCGCGTGGTGCGAGCGGAGCTGCCAGCCAGGCCCTAATCGCCGCACAGGTGCAGCACAGCGCCGCGCCCAAGAGTTCGAGCCATGAACCATTCGTCCGCGCCGGCGGCACACGCCGCCCCTCCCGCCGTAGGCCGGGACGGCACTCGCACCGAGCTGGTCGAGGTGGTCGTCCCCGTCTACAACGAGGAGCACGTGCTCGCCCGCAGCGTGCGCACCCTGCACGGCTACCTGACCGAGCACTTCCCGTACCCCTTCCGCATCACGGTCGCCGACAACGCCAGCGTCGACTCGACGTGGCAGGTCGCCTCCGCGCTCGCCGCGGAACTCCCCGGGGTCCGCGCGGTCCACCTGGACCAGAAGGGGCGCGGTCGCGCCCTGCGCGCGGTCTGGGGGAGCAGCGACGCGACCGTCGTCGCCTACATGGACGTGGACCTGTCCACCGGGCTCGAAGCCTTCCTCCCGCTGGTCGCCCCGCTCCTCACCGGGCACAGTGACCTCGCCATCGGAAGTCGGCTGCACCGCGGCTCGGCCGTGGTCCGCGGACCGAAGCGCGAGTTCATCTCCCGCACCTACAACCTCCTGCTGCGGGCGACCCTGGCCGCCAAGTTCTCCGACGCCCAGTGCGGCTTCAAGGCGGCCCGGACCGAGGTGGTACAGGCCCTGCTCAGCGACGTCGAGGACCAGACCTGGTTCTTCGACACCGAGCTGCTGCTCCTCGCCGAGCGCAGCGGCCTGCGCATCCACGAGGTCCCGGTCGACTGGATCGACGACCCGGACAGCCGGGTCGACATCGTCCGCACAGTCAAGGACGACCTCAAGGGCATGTGGCGGGTCGGCAAGAAGGCCGCCTTCGGCGCGACCCGGATGCCGGTGCCGCCGCGCGTGCGGCAGGCCCAGCTGCCGACGGGCATGCGCTGGCAGCTCTCCAGCTTCGCCGTGATCGGCGTCCTCAGCACCCTCGCCTACCTCGGGCTGTACCTGCTGACGCGTCAGGCCGCGCCCGCGATCGTCGCCAACGCCTTCGCGCTGCTGGTGACGGCCGTCGCCAACACCGCCGCCAACCGCCGGTTCACCTTCGGGGTCACCGGCTCGCGCGACGCCCTTCGGCACCAGGTCGAGGGCGGCATCGCCTTCGTCATCGGCCTGGTCCTGAGCACCCTCGCGCTGGCCGTGTCCCGCGTGGTCGCACCCGGGGCCTCGCCCGCCGCCGAACTCGGCTGGCTGGTCGGCGCCAACGCGCTGGCCACGGTGGTCCGCTTCGTGCTGCTGCGGGCCTGGGTGTTCAACCCCCATCGCACGGCCAAGCACGCCCGCGAGGCGGACCTCTCCGACTTCTCGCCCCTCGCCGCGACCCAGCCGGTCGCGACGAACCAGTCCACGAACCAGGAGTCACGCCGGTGAGTGCCTACATCGACGCTCCGGCGGAATCCTCCGCCGTCCCTCCCCACAGCCGCACCGCAACGCCCAAACCGCGCCGCGCCCGCTGGGTCCGACCGGCCTACTGGGGTTCGCTGCTGTTGGCCGCGCTGGTCTACTGCTACGGCCTCGGCCAGAACGGCAACGCCAACTCGTACTACGCGGCGGCCGTCCTGAGCGGTACCAAGAGCTGGTCCGCGATGTTCTACGGCTCGCTCGACGCCGGCAACTTCATCACCGTCGACAAGCCGCCGTTCGCCCTGTGGCTGATGGAGCTCTCCTGCCGGATCCTCGGCTTCGGCAGCTGGCAGATGCTGCTGCCGATCGCGGCCTGCGGCGTCGCCTCGGTCGCGGTGCTCTACAGCGCCGTGCGGCGCAGCTTCGGCACCGTGGCGGCGACCGTCGCCGCGGTGGTGCTGGCGCTGACCCCGATCACGGTGGCCATCAACCGCGACAACAACCCCGACCCGGTGCTGGTCCTGCTCACCGTCTCGGCCGCCTGGTTCTGCCTGGAGGCGATCCGCCGCGGCACCCTGCGCCACCTGGTGATCAGCGCCGTACTGGTCGGCTTCGCGTTCAACACCAAGATGCTGCAGGCCTACATGGTGCTGCCGGCGCTGTTCCTCGCCTATGTCTGGGCGGCACAGGGCAGTTGGCTGGTCCGGGTGCGGAACCTGCTCGTGGCCGGTGTCGCGCTGGTCGTCTCCAGCGGCTGGTGGATGGTCGTCGTCGACTCGATCAAGGACCACCCGTTCATCGGCTCCAGCTCGGACGGCACCGTGTGGAACCTGGTCATCGGCTACAACGGGCTGGAGCGCGTGCTCGGCGCGAACGCCGGCAACGGCACCGGCGGCACCGGCGGAGCGGGAGGTGGCGCCAACTTCGGCGGCACCTCCGGCGCCGGCAGGCTCTTCAACGACATCCTCGGCGCCCAGATCTCCTGGCTGATCCCCTTCGCCGTGGTCGCCGTCGTGGGCGCGCTCGTGCTGCGCGGCCGACGCCGCCGCACCGACCCGCAGCGCGCCTCGCTGCTGCTGTGGGGCATGTGGCTACTGACCCACTACGTCGTCTTCAGCTTCTCCTCCGGCACGTTCCACCCCTACTACACGACCATGCTGGCCCCCGCGATCGCGGCGCTGACCGGCGCCGGCGGCACCATGCTGCTGCGCGCGCTGCGCTCGCCCGCACGCAAGCCCGTCTGGGCGGCCGTGCTGCCGCTCGGCATCGTAGTCTCCGCGGTCTGGGCGGTGCTGCTGCTCCGCCGCACCACCAGCTTCGCTCCGTGGCTGTGGCCGGTCGTCGCGGTGCTGGCGCTCGGTGGCGTGGTCGCGCTGCTCGTCGCCCGCTTCGGCGCGAGCTCGGTCGCGACCGCGGTCCGCAAGCGGGTGCTGGCGGTGGGCGCGCTGGCGGCAGCCCTGGCCCTGGTGGCCGGACCGGCCGCCTACGCGGCGGACACCGTGACCGCGGGCGCGATCCAGGGCACCAACCCGACCGCGGGCCCGTCCTCGGGGGACGGCTTCGGCGGTCCCGGCGGCGGCATGCGCGGCGGCTTCCCCGGGGGCGTGCGCGGCGAGTTCCCGGGCGGCGCGGGTGGCTTCCCGGGCGGCACCTCCACGGGCAGTTCGGCCGGGCAGTCCGGTTTCCCCGGTGGCACGTCCGCCGGCGACAGCTCCGGTCGGAGCGGTCAGAGCGGTCAGAGCGGCCAGGCCGGATTCCCCGGTGGCACGTCGGCGGGGAGCAGCGGTGGCACGTCCGGGGGTACGGCCCCTGGCGGGGCAGCCGGCGGCGCGACCGGTGAGCTCCCGGGCGGGGCGGCCGGAGCCCTCGGCGGTCTCGGTGACGGTCTTCGCAGCGGTGACCGTGCGGGCGGCTTCGGCGGTGGCATGGGCGGCGGCATGGGAGGAACGGTCAGCTCGGCGCTCCTGTCCTACCTGGAGAAGAACCAGGGCAGCACCACCTGGCTGGTCGCCGTCTCCAGCGCCCAGTCGGCCTCCGAGCTGATCCTCCAGTCCGGCAAGCCCGTGATCGCCATGGGCGGCTTCACCGGCAGCGACCCGGCGATGACGCTGGCCAAGATGAAGTCGCTCATCTCCTCCGGGAAGCTCCGCTACGTGCTGCTCGGGTCCGGCGGCTTCGGCGGCGGGATGGGCGGTCCGGGCGGTGGCGACGCCAACAGCGCGGCCACCGACTACGTGAAGTCCATCTGCACGGCGGTCAGCCCGTCGGCCTACGGCGGCACCTCGTCGGGCGGCACTTCGTCGGGCAGCACCTCGTCGGGCAGCACCTCGTCCACCGGTGCGTCGTCGACCGGAGCCTCGTCGAGTGCCTCCTCGGGGCAGACGCTCTACGAGTGCACCTCCTGAGGTGACATCGGCGGCGTACGCGCCGCCGCCGGAGCGCGGGCCCGTCTTCTAGGACGGGTCCGCGCTCTGCCGTCGTGCCCGGTCCCGCTGCACCCGTTGCGCGGCCCGCGAGGTGAGCCGGTGCAGATCGACCTCCCGCTGGTCAGGTCGCCAGGTGTCGGTTGCGGCGGTCACCGCGCAGAGGGTGAACCCTGCCAGCAGCCACCCGGCGACGACGTCGCTCGGCCAGTGCACCCCGAGCCCGATCCGGGTCCAGCTGACCAGGAGCACGAACGCCGCGGCGACCACGGCCGTCAGGACGCGGGTCACCGGCAGGCGCAGGTGCGGCCAGGCGACGACGACGAACAGCGGGATCACCGTCGCCGCGGTCATCGCGTGGCCGGAGGGGAAGGCCCACCCCGTCGCGGTGGACACCGGCTGCGGCAGCGCCGGGCGCGGACGGGCGACCGCGTCCTTGGCGGCGATCTCCAGCGCGGCCTGGAGGACACCGCAGGCCGCCGCCCACACCGCGGCGACGCGTGCGCCGCGCCACCAGAGCCAGAGCACCAGGACGCCCAGGGCCACCCGGAGCACCGTGGGCTCGAGCACCGAGCTGACGGTCCGCATCGACCCGGTCCACGCGCTGTGCCGCAGCGCGGTGGTGTGCAGGTGCCGATCGACGGAGAGGTCGAGGCGGAGCAGCGGACCCCAGTGCGCCTCGACGAGTGCGAGCAGTCCGCCGAAGAGGGCCAGGCACACGCCCGCACCTGCCCAGAGCCCCCACGGCTGCCTGTGCCGCACGCGTGTCACCTCTCCGTTTCCGGACGTTTCCGTTGTCCCAGCTCACCGCGCGGGGAACTGTTACGGGGCGGACAATCGTCCCAGAGAGTGACAGAACTGGACGCCCGCCGCGCTGTGACCGAGCGATGACGCTCTGCTGATGATCGCGGGCGAACCGCACAGCATACTGCTGCGTGCGAAGAAAAACACCGTTTCGGGAATGATTCTTCGGACATCGTCGTTGAGTCGTTACGTAAGCAGTTCCCAGGTACGGGCCAGCCAGGCCCGTCAGGTCACCCGAGGGAGTTCGTATGGCCACCCGTGCCGTCGTCCGCGACAAGGCCGATCGGACGCGTTCGGCGCGCCCGACCGCTGGTGAGGCCGACCGAGACCTCGTCGGTATGTACCTGGACGAGATCGCGCGCACCCCGCTGCTCGACGCGGCGCAGGAGGTCGAACTGTCGACCCGGATCGAGGCCGGTGTCTTCGCCGAGCAGCTGCTCGGCGAGGGCGGCACCGCCGCCGGGGCGACGGAGGACGAGCTGCGTGCCATAGCGGCCGACGGTCAGCGCGCCAAGGACGTCTTCATCCGTTCCAACCTGCGCCTCGTGGTCGCCGTGGCCCGCCGGTACCCGCGCAGCGGTCTGCCGCTGCTCGACCTGATCCAGGAGGGCAACGCCGGCCTGGTCCGCGCGGTCGAGAAGTTCGACTTCAGCAAGGGCTACAAGTTCTCCACCTATGCCACCTGGTGGATCCGCCAGGCGATCACCCGCTCCATCGCGGACCAGTCGCGCACCATCCGTCTCCCCGTTCACCTGGTCGAGGAGCTCGGCCGGATCCGCCGCGTCCAGCGCGAGAAGTCCAAGGAGCTGGGTCGTGAGGTCGACCCTGCCGAGGTCGCGGCCGAGCTCGACACCACCGAGGAGCGCATCAAGGACGTCCTCGACTGGGCCCGCGATCCGGTGAGCCTCAATATGACCGTCGACGACGACGGCGAGACCCAGTTCGGCGACCTCGTCGAGGACACCGGCGCCACCTCCCCCGAGGACGCGGTGCTGGTGATGCTCCGCCGCGAGGAGCTGGACCAGCTGATCGGCCGCCTCGACGACCGCACCGCCTCGATCATCCGCTCCCGCTACGGCATGGAGGACGGTCGCGAGCGGACCCTGACCGAGGTGGGCAAGCAGCACGGGCTGACCCGTGAGCGCATCCGTCAGATCGAGAAGCACGCACTCGCGGAGCTTCGCAAGATCGCCGACCATGCGGGCTTCGAAGCCGCGTAACCCCGTTCCGTAACCCCGTTCCTCCGATCTCCGTCCGGGCCCCTGCTACGCCGAACAGGTGTGGCAGGGGCCCGTTTGGCCTGTTTCGATCTGCTTGATCCCTTATGGCCCACTTAGGCTCGCCGCAGGTGGACCGACGAGGGGATCTTCGTGGTGGACAGACGGAAGCTGCGTCAGCGCGCCGCCGTGGTGGGTGCGCTCGTCTCGCTGGCGCTGGTCCTGGCGATCGTGCTGGGCAGCCGGGGCCTGCGGGACTTCGACTCCGCACTGCTGCCCTACGCCGTGGCCACGGTGTTCCTCGCCTTCGGCGTGGCCTACCGGTACACCATGTGGGTCAGCGAACCGGCAGCCTGGCGGATGTTCCGCAAGGGGCTGCGCGCCGCCTTCTCGGCCGAGAGCTTCCGTCGGGCGCCGACCGCGCTGCCCCGGATGATCGCCACGTACCTGGGCTTCCAGAAGTTCCTCGGCGCCCGGTCGCACGCCCGGTGGGCCGCCCATCAGCTGATCTTCTGGGGCTGCCTGCTGGCGGCGGCGATCACCTTTCCGCTCACCTGGGGCTGGTTCACCTTCACCGCCTCCAGTGCCACCGGCCCCGGCTACGAGATGCGGCTGTGGGGCTTCAAGCTCTTCGGCTTCTCCTCCAGCAGCGTGCTCGGCTGGGCCATGTTCCACGGCCTGGATCTGGCGGCGGTGCTCGTGATCGGGGGAGTCGGCTACTTCCTGTGGCGCCGCTACCACGACCGGGCGGCGATGACCGGGCAGCGCTTCGCCTACGACTTCCTGCCGCTGCTGGCGCTGCTGACCGTCTCGGTGACCGGCCTGTTGCTGACCTTCTCGGAGATCTTCCTGCACGGCGGCGGCTACGAGTTCCTGGCCGTGCTGCACATGGTCTCGGTCGTCTTCACCCTGGTCTACCTGCCCTTCGGCAAGTTCTTCCACATCGTGCAGCGCCCGGCGGCCGTCGGGATGCAGCTGTTCAAGTTCAACTCCCGCAAGGCGGGCGAGCCGTTGTTCGCCTGCAAGCGCTGCGGCACCGAGATCGACACCGTCCCGGCCGTGGAGAACCTGCGCGGCACCATGCGCGACCTCGGGCTCGGCTTCGACGCCTGGGCCGAGTACTGCCCGCGTTGCAAGCGCGAACTGCGCGGCGGCGCCTACCTGACCGATGTGAAGCGGGGGTTCAAGTGACCGGTACCGACGCGGCCGCCCAGCCGAGGGTCCCGTTGGATCCGTCCGTGGCGCCACCCGGCACCCGCAACTTCCGCGACGCCGGCGGTATCCCGGCCGCGCTGTGGCGGGCCGACCAGACCAAGCAGACGCTCGTGCCGACTCACTGCTGCTTCTGCGGTGTGCAGTGCGGCATGTACCTGCGCGTCGACGAACACGGCAAGGTCTTCGGTGTCGAACCGCGCAACCACGACATCAACCGCAGCCGGCTCTGCCCCAAGGGCATCAACGCCTACCAGCAGGTCAACCACCCGGACCGGCTCACCGCCCCGCTGATCCGCCGCAGCCGCGACGAGGAGTTCCGCGAGGCGAGCTGGGAGGAAGCCCTCGACTTCACCGTCGCCGAGATCCGCCGGATCCAGGCCGAATACGGTCGCGACGCCTTCGGCCTGCTCGGCGGCGCCAGCCTCTTCTCGGAGAAGACCTACCTGGTCGGCAAGTTCGCCCGGGTCGCGCTCCGGACCAAGCACGTCGACTACAACGGCCGCCTGTGCATGGTCAGCGCGGCCGGCGCGAACAAACTCGCCTTCGGGATCGACCGGGCCGGGAACCCCTTCAGCGACATCCTGCTGACGGACTGCCTGCTGATCGCCGGCTCCAACGTCGGCGAGTGCTTCCCGGTGATGACGCAGTACCTGTGGGGTGCTCGCGACCGCGGGGCGACGCTCATCGTCGTCGACCCCCGCGAGACCGCGATCGCCCGCACCGCCGACATCCATGTGGCGCTGCGCTCCGGCACCGACGCGGCGTTCTTCAACGCCGTGCTCAACGTGGTGATCAAGGAGGGCCTCGCGGACGAGGAGTTCCTCGCCGCCCGCGCGACCGGCTGGGACGAGGTCAAGGCCACCGTCTCCGCCTACACCCCCGAGCGTGCCGCCGAGATCTGCGGCATCCCCGCCGAACAGGTCGTCCAGGTGGCCCGGATGTTCGCCGGTGCCGGGCGGGCGATGGCCTGGCACGCCCGTGGGATCGAGCACCACACGCAGGGCGTCGAGAACTGCCTGACCGTCATCAACCTGTGTACCGCGACGGGCAACCTCGGCAAGCCGGGCGCCGGCTACGGCACCATCACCGGCCAGGGCAACGGCCAGGGCGGGCGCGAGCACGGCCAGAAGTCGGACCTGCTGCCGGGCGGCCGCTCCATCAACGACCCGGCGGCCCGGGCCTGGATCTCGGACTTCTGGGGCATCAGGGAGGAAGACCTGCCGCAGGCCGGCACCTCCATGATGGAGATGGTCTGGCAGATGCAGCGCGAGGAGATCCGCGGCCTGGTCGGCATCTGCAACAACCCCTTCGTCTCCCTGCCGCACTACGCCACCGTCAAGGACGGCTACGACAAGCTCCAGTTCCACGCCCAGTTCGACTTCTTCCTCTCGGAGACCGCCGCCAACGCGCACGTGGTCTTCCCCGTCACCACCTGGGCCGAGGACGAGGGCGTGATGGCCAACGCCGAGGCGCGCGTGGTCAAGCACAACAAGGCGCAGGAGCCGCCGCCGGGTGTGCGGACCGACACCTGGGTGATGTGCGAGCTCGCCCGCCGCCTCGGCGCGGGGGACAAGTTCGACTTCGACACCTCCGAGCAGGTCTTCGACGAGCTGCGCGCGGCCTCGCGGGGCTCGGTCAACGACTACTACGGCATCACCTACGAGCGGCTGGAGCAGACCGGCGGCATCGCCTGGCCCTGTCCGGAGCTGGACCACCCCGGAACCCCGCGGCTGTTCGCCGACGGCCGGACCTACCACCCGGACGGCAAGGTCCACATGCAGGTCGTGGAGTGGCACGAGCCGGCCGACGCCTTCGACGAGGACTTCCCGATGCGCCTGACCACCGGGCGGACCGTCGCGCACTTCCTGTCCGGCAACCAGACCCGCCGGATCGGCGCGCTGGTCGAGCAGACCCCTCGCCCCTGGGTCGAGGTGCATCCCTCGCACGGCTACCGCACCGGCGACCCGGTCCGGGTCGTCACCCGTCGCGGCAGCGAGGTCTTCCCCGCCCTGGTGACCGAGGCGATCCGCCCCGACCACGTCTTCGTGCCGTACCACTGGCCGGTGCCGACGGCCGCCAACGCGCTGACCATCGACGCCCTGGACCCGCGCTCGAAGATCCCCGAGTACAAGGTCTGCGCCTGCCGGATCGAGCGCGCCGAGCAGGTGGACGAGGTTCCCGCGCCGCCCACTCCGCCCGACCGCCCCGCCTACCCCGAGGCCCAGGCCTCGCGGACCACCACGAGGCCGCCGTCCTCCTCGCAGGGGCGCGGCACCGGAGAAGGGAGCTGACGCGCCATGATGGGCCGCACCCTGTTCATCGACCCCGGCCGCTGCATCGGCTGTCAGGCCTGTGTCTCCGGCTGCCGTGAGTGCGATTCGCACCGGGGCAAGTCGATGATCCACCTGGACTACACCGACGAGGGCCGCTCCGTGGCCTCGCAGCCGACGGTCTGCATGCACTGCGAGGACCCGGTCGCTCCCTGCGCCGAGGTGTGCCCGGCCGAGGCGATCCTGATCAGCCCCGACGGAGTGGTGCACGAGGCGGATCCGACCCGCTGCATCGGGTGCGCGAACTGCGTCAACGCCTGCCCGTTCGGGGTTCCCAAGATCGACCTGGAGGCGAAGCTCCAGCTCAAGTGCAACATGTGCTACGACCGCACGGAGCTGGGCCTGGCCCCGATGTGTGCGACGGTCTGCCCGACCGGCGCGCTGTTCTACGGCACTCTGGAGGAGCTCCAGGCCGACCGTCCCGGGGTCACCGTCTCCAACTGGTTCGCCTTCGGAGACGTCGGGATCAGTACCGGCGCCGCGATGGTCGTGCCCCGCGGGCGCGACGACCGTCCCGTTCCCGGCGGTCTGCCGCTCGTCTCCGTCAACGGGCGGGACGTGCCGGGCGCCGGTGCGACCCGGGCGGCCACACCGCGCGACGGAGGTGCGGGCGCATGACGGACGGTCAGTACGGTCCCGCCCCTGACGGCGACCCGGAGGAGCAGAGCCGACTGCACGACCGGCTCAGCGCCGACTCCCTGACCAGCCGCAGGAACTACCTGCGGGTCATGGCGACAGTCTCCGGCGGCCTCGTCGTAGGCTCCGTCGCCGTCTCGGCCGGGGTCCTGCCCCGGCACGGGGACGCGGCGGCCGCGGACGTGCAGCCGATGAAGGTGGCCGGCCTGCTCCGACGCGGCCAGGCGGTGACGTTCGCCTACCCGACCGAGCACGACCGCGCCATCGCCATCCGGCTCCAGGACGG
The DNA here is from genome assembly GCF_041261265.1 of Streptacidiphilus sp. MAP12-33. Lineage (NCBI taxonomy): Bacteria > Bacillati > Actinomycetota > Actinomycetes > Kitasatosporales > Streptomycetaceae > Streptacidiphilus > Streptacidiphilus sp. MAP12-33. The sequence goes on along the minus strand of NZ_JBGCCA010000006.1, from coordinate 59,101 downwards.
CACCCTGGTGGGTTACTCCACCGTCTGCACACACCTGGCGTGCGGGGTGCTGTGGCGTGACGACCGCGGGGCGGAGGGAGAGCTTTACTGCCCCTGCCACGAAGGCGCCTTCGAGCCGCGTGAGGGTGCCGTGGTCCAGGGCCCGCCGCCGCGCGGCCTGCCCAAGGTGCTGCTCGCGGAGAAGACCGACGGAAGTGTCTGGGCCGTCGGCACGGCCTACTCGGACGAGACCCGGCTCCACGCGGCCTGCCGCGAGCTGGACGCGAACGACCCGGGTGTTCGCCTCGGCCGCGTGGCCTGCCCCAACTCGGCGAGGAGCTGAACCACCATGCCTCATCCGGCCGACCGCCCCGAGGAGTTCGGGACCGACGCGGCCCCCGGAGCCGCACTCTCCTGGAGTGCCCCGGGCAGCGCCCAGCCCCGGCTCAACCGCCCGGTGGCGGAGCGGTATCCGCAGATCCGCCCGACCAGCGGCTACGGCGACTCCCGCGTTCGCCACAGCGGTCCCGGCCCGGGCGCCGGCAGCGACCACGACCCCGAACGCTCGGCGATGCTCACCGGCCGGCTCGTCGTGGTGCTCAGCATCGTTGTCGGCCAGCTCTGGGCCCTGGGCGTGGGCGTCGACGCCTGGATGCAGGGTCACACCTCGACCGCCTGGTGGTGCACCGGATTCGAGGGCCTGTCCTTCCTGATCGCCCTGGCCGCCTGGCGCTTCGGCCCCACCGACCACTGACCCTGAAAGACCAAGGAGCCGACCGAGATGACGGTGACCCAGTCCCGGGGGCGGGCCGACACCTACCGACCCGGAACGACCATCAGCGAATGGCATCCGGAGGACCCGTCCTTCTGGCGATCCACCGGTTCCAAGGTGGCCTCGCGCAACCTGTGGGTCTCGGTGCCGGCGCTGATGCTGGCCTTCGTGGTCTGGCAGGTCTGGTCGGTGACGGTGGTGCAGCTGAGCAAGGTGGGCTTCACCTTCTCGGAGTCACAGAAGTTCTGGCTGACCGCGATCCCCGGACTCACCGGTGGCCTCGGGCGCCTCTTCTACACCTTCATCGGGCCCGTCGTCGGCGAGCGGCGCTTCACCGCGTTCAGCACGATCATCCTGGTGGGCCCGCTGCTCTGGCTGGGCTTCGCGGTGCAGCACCCGTCCACGCCCTACGGGGTGATGGTCGTCATCGCGGCCCTCTGTGGCATCGGCGGGGCCAACTTCTCGTCCTCGATGGCGAACATCGGCTTCTTCTACCCGAAGCAGGTGAAGGGGAGCGCGAACGGCATCAACGGTGGCCTGGGCAATCTGGGTGTCAGCGTGGTGCAGCTGCTGGCCCCGTTGGTCATCACGGCCGGCATCCTGGGCGCGCCGGCCGGCGGCCCTCAGCACAAGAAGGGCGGCGGGGACGTCTGGCTGCAGAACAGCGCCTTCCTGTGGATCCCGCTTCTGGTGATCATGGCGCTGCTCGCCTGGTTCCTGATGAACGACCTCAAGGTCGCCGCGGCTCCCTTCAGCCAGCAGAAGATCATCTTCCGACGCAAGCACAACTGGCTGATGACCGTGCTCTACGTGGGCACGTTCGGGTCCTTCATCGGTTTCGCCTCGGCCCTGCCCAATCTGATCAACAACACCTTCACCAATTACTCCGCCACCACCTACGCCTGGATCGGTCCTTTCCTCGGCGCGATGTTCCGGTGGGTGGGCGGCTGGATCTCCGACAAGGTGGGCGGAGCGCGCTGCACGATCATTTCTTTCATCGGCATGGCCGCCTCGCTGATCGTGGTCATCAACGCGGTGCCCTCGGGAAGCGACAAGGGCAATTTCTGGGTGTTCTACATCGGCTTCCTGTGCGCGTTCGTGTTCTCGGGAATCGGCAACGGCTCGACCTTCCGCCAGATTCCGGTGATCTTCCTCAACCAGCATCGGGCGGAGGCTGCCGGGAAGGGCGAGGCGGCGCTGGCGGAAGCCCAGAAGCAGGCGGAGATGGAATCCGGTGCGGTGATCGGCTTCAGCGCCGCCATCGCCGCCTTCGGCTTCTTCTTCATCCCCGCGATGTTCGCGAGCTTCGCAGTCACGGCCTCGTTGTGGGTCTTCGTCGTGTACTACGCGGTGTGCCTGGGGGTGTGCTGGTGGTTCTACGCCCGGCCGGGGGCGGAGGCCCCGAGCTGACCGGTGCGTACTCGCCTACCCTGGACGCGTGAGTGGTGGCGAGCAACGGGACGAGCAGGACGCGCGGCGCGGCGATGCGCGGGACGCCGTGAGCGGCGAGAGGGCCGAGGTTTCCAAGGCCGGGGGTTCGAAGGCCGGGGGTTCGAAGGCCGGGAGTTCGAAGGCCGACGCAGCGAAGGCCGACGTATCGAGGGCCGGTGAGAAGGCCAGGCGCAGGATCGTCTTCGACGATCCGATGAGTGGTCGCAGTCGCGACGACTCGGACGCCGGCTGGGGCAGGGAGGGCGGCGGGAGCTCGCGGGACAGGGACTGGTACCTGAGCGAGACCCCGCCGCATCACGGGGAGAAGTGACGGGGGAGTGCCGGGGCCGTCTCGGCCTCAGCCGCGCTGGGAGACGAGCAGATCGCGGATCTCGCCCAGGATCTGCACCTCGCTGACCTCGGGAGACTTGGCCTCCTGGGCCGGCACCTCCTTCTTGGCCATGTAGCGCTTCAGCATCGCGTTCATGGGCAGGACGAGGCAGAAGTAGACGACGGCGGCGGTGATCAGGAAGCTGAGCACGGCGCCGAGGACCGAGCCCCACTGGATCAGGATGCCGTCGACCTTGCCCGTTGCCTTGTCCACCAGACAGGTGCCCTTGAGGCAGGTCGAGTAGGCGTTGAGGTCCTGAGTGCCGAACGCGCCGACCACCGGGTTGATGACGCCGTCGACGATGGAGTTGATCACCTTGGTGAACGCGGCGCCGATGACCACGGCCACCGCGAGGTCCACGACGTTGCCGCGGAGCAGGAATGCCTTGAAGCCCTTCATGGGCACCGGAAACTACGGCAGTTCCGGGGGTGCCTGGGAGCACCTGGAATTCACCCGTGCGGAGCCGTGGTGGCGTCGGCGCCCCCCGCCACCTGAGGAAACGTTCCGGACGGGGTCTGGGGGCGCGCGCTGGCTGTCGCACCCTTTTCACCCGATCCGGGGAACTGCCGCAGTGACCCGACGGCCAGGGTGGTCGCCGCGACGAGGAACCCGGCCGTGATCGGCCCCGGGCGCCGCCGCACCGGTGTGGGTAGCCGGTGCCGGCCGCGGCCGGCCCGGATCGGCGGGAAGAGGGCGACGCTGTACGTGGGCGGCACGGAGAGGGACACGGTGACCTCCAGGTCGGGGACCCCCTGCGAGCCGGGGATCCGCTGTGACCACCACGCTGCCGCTGCCCGGGGTCATCGCCAAGCGCGCCCCCCCGGAACCTGTGGACAAACCGGCCCTGTGGAAAACCCTTCCACGGTCGAGTGAAGCCGGGCGGAGGGTCTTCCGCACCGGCTTCGGGGCCTCCTAGGCTGCTCAGCGGGAGGTCGGTTCCACTCCCAGGCCGGTGGTCATCCCGTCGAGCGCGTGAACGCAGAGGCACTCGCGTTCCTCCGTGGCCGGCAGGGCCGCCACCGTGGCCGCCAGGACCGTACGCAAGCGGTCGATGTTGCGGCCGAACTCGGCCAGGACCTCTGCGTGTGTCACGCCCTGGCCCGTCTCCACACCCGCGTCGAGGTCCGTGACCAGCGCGAGCGAGGTGTAACACAGCGACAGCTCGCGAGCGAGGACGGCCTCGGGGTGTCCGGTCATCCCCACCACCGACCAGCCCTGGGAGCTGTACCAGCGCGACTCGGCCCGGGTGGAGAACCGGGGGCCCTCGATCACCACCATGGTGCCGCCGTCGACGGGCGGCCAGCCCGAGGTGCGGGCGCCGGCGAGAGCCGCCGCCCGGCCGCGCGGGCAATAGGGATCGGCCGCGGAGACATGGACCACCTCAGGGGTGATCCCGTCGCCTCGGGTCCGGCCGTCGTAGAACGTCTGGACCCGGCCGGAGGTCCGGTCCACGAACTGATCGGGGACGAGCAGGGTGCCAGGGCCGTACTGCGGGCGCAGGCCGCCCGTCGCGCAGGGGCCCAGCACCTGCCGTACCCCGAGCGAGCGCAGGGCCCAGAGGTTCGCCCGGTAGTTGATCGCGTGAGGCGGAATCCGGTGCGCCCGACCGTGGCGCGGGAGAAACGCCACACGGCGCCCTGCGAACTCGCCCACCAGGAGGGAGTCGCTCGGAGCGCCGTAAGGGGTGTCGACTGCGACCTCATCGAGGTCGTCCACGAGGGCGTACAGCCCCGTGCCGCCGATGATGCCGATCTCGGCCGTGGCCGCGATTGCTGACTGGTCTGTCATGCGCCGCAGCGTAGCCCGGTGGCTGGGGTCAGGCGGCGGAACCGGACGAGCCGGAAGAGGACGTCGACGAGGTCGAGGAGGAGCTCGACGAGCCGGAGGAACCCGACGTGGACGACGGGGAAGACGACGTCGAGGACGAGTTCGTCGACGAGATGCTGCTGCTGGACGACGAGCGGCTGTCGGTCCGGTAGAAGCCGGAACCCTTGAAGACCACGCCCACCGCGGAGAAGATCTTGCGCAGCTTGCCGCCGCACTCGGGGCACTCGGTCAGCGCGGCGTCCGTGAACTTCTGGACGGCCTCGAGACCGTTGCCGCACGCGGTGCACTGGTACTGGTACGTCGGCACTTGTTTCCTCCTGGCACTCTAAGGCTGTGAGTGCTAACGATCCTCAATGATGCGGCATTCCCGGTGGATAAGTCCACTGATCCGGATGTGAGGCTCAGTACTCTCCACGCGTCCCGCTCAGCCAGCCTGCCAGCTTGCCGCCCCGGTCGACGGCCCGCAGGCGCCTCTCGGTCCGGTCGCGGACCTGGTCGGTGGCGACCACGAGGAGGTCGTCGCCATGCCGTAGGACGGTCGCCGGGCCGGGCACGAAACTCGCACCCTCCCGCACCACCAGAGTCACGGCCGCGCCCTTCGGCAGCCGCAGCTCGCTCACCTCGACACCGGCCAGCCGGGACTCGGGGCCGATCGAGACCGAGAGCAGGTGCCCGTGCAACCGCTCGAGCGGAGCGGACTCGACCTCCAGGTCGTCGGCGTGCGCGGCATCGGAGATCCGCAGCGCTCGGGCCACCAGCGGCAGGGTCGGGCCCTGGATCAACGTGAACACCACGACCAGCAGGAACACCGTGTTGAACAGTTGGTCCGCGCCGGGCACCACGTGAACGACCGGGATGGTCGCCAGCACGATCGGGACCGCCCCGCGCAGCCCCGCCCAGCTCAGCAGGGTCTGCTCGCGCCATGTCACCCGGAACGGGGTCAGCGTCAGCAGCACCGACAGCGGCCGGGCCACCAGCACCAGCACCAAGCCGACGACGAGAGCCGGCACGACCGCGTCCGCCATCGTGCGTGGGTTCACCAGCAGGCCCAGCATCACGAACATGCTGATCTGCGCGATCCAGGCAAGCCCCTCTGCGAAGCCCCGAGTGGCCGGGCCGTGCGGCAGCCTGGCGTTGCCCAGGACGAGGGCGCACACGTACACGGCCAGGAAGCCCGAGCCGTGCAGCAGCGCCCCGCCGGCGTAGGCGAGGAGCGTCAGCGCCATGACGGCGATCGGGTAGAGGCCGGAGGACGGCAGCGCCACATGGCGCAGGGCCAGCGCGCCCAGCCGCCCCACCGCCAGCCCCACCGCCGAGCCGATGGCGAGCTCCAGCAGCACGGTGCCGACCAGGACCCACCACGCGTCGATGGGTCCGGCCGTCGCGAAGGCCACGGCGAGGATCACCACGGGGGCGTCGTTGAATCCGGACTCGGCCTCCAGCAGGCCGCTCAGCCGGGCCGGCAGCGGCACACGGCGCAGCACCGAGAAGACCGCGGCCGCGTCCGTGGAGGAGACGACGGCGCCCATCAGCAGGGAGATCCGCCAGTCGCTCCCGGTCAGCAGGTGCGCCCCGACGGCCACCACGCCGACGCTGATCGCCGTGCCGGCGGTGGCCAGGACGGCTGCGGCGGGGACGGCGGGTCTGATGTCGTGCCAGCGGGTGCCGAGCCCGCCCTCGGCGAGGATCACGACCAGGGCCGCGTAGCCCAGCACCTGGGCGAGTTGTGCGTCGTTGAAGGTGATGTCACCGATGCCGTCCTGTCCGAGCAGGACGCCGATCCCCAGATAGATGAGCAGGCTGGGGAGCCCGCTGCGGGAGGAGAGCCGGACTGCCGCCACGGCCACCAGCAGTACCAGCGAGAACAGCAGGAGCAGCAGGTCGAGCCGGTGGACGGACACGCAGGGGCACCTCGCGCAGCAGAATCGTTGCTTCCACTTGTTTGGAGCAAGATTTTACCGTTCTGGCCCTTGAGACTCCCGACTCGTCCACGGACTGGGCATCGTGCTCGGGGTCCAACGGGCCACACGCGTCCCGGTGACGAGGGCGCCTCCCGGGCGTCCCGGCCAACGCCCGCGCGCCACCGGTTCCGCTTCGGGTGTTAGCGTCAGCACCGCCGCCTTGCCCGGTGGCCCCTCGCGGTAAAGTCACTGCCCCTCACAAGGACCCTGATGCCCCGCTCCAAGAAGTTCCGCCGCCTGCGCATCATGGTGGTGCTGGTCGTGCTGCTACTGGTGGCCGGTGTCTCGGCCGGCGGCTGGTACGGCGTGCGCCAGGTGCACGCCTCCTACCCGCAGACCACCGGCAGCATCCACCTCCAGGGCCTGTCCGGCCCGGTCGACGTCGTCCGGGACGACAAGGGCATCCCCCAGGTCTACGCCTCCAGCGCGCAGGACCTGTTCATGGCCCAGGGGTATGTGCAGGCGCAGGACCGGTTCTGGCAGATGGACGTGAACCGTCACATCACCTCCGGCACGCTGGCGTCGATGTTCGGCTCCGGTCAGGTGCAGACGGACGCCTTCATCCGCACCATGAACTGGCGCGGGGTCGCGCAGGCCGAGTGGGACCACCAGCTCTCGGCGACTACCAAGGCGTACCTGCAGGCGTACAGCGACGGCGTCAACGCCTGGCTGAAGGACCACCCCGGTGGCGCCGGGGCCTCACTCGAGTACGCCCTGCTCGGCACGGTCTACGGCGGCTACAAGCCCGCACAGTGGACGCCGGTCGACTCGATCTCGTGGCTCAAGGCGATGGCCTGGGACCTGAGCGGCAACATGCAGCAGGAGATCGACCGTTCGCTGCTGGCGGGGAGCCTGTCCACCCAGCAGATCGCCGACCTCTACCCGTCCTACCCCGAGTCCACCAACGGCACCATCATCGCGAGGACCGGCAAGGTCGCGAAGGACGGCACCTACGTTCCCGGCGACGGCGTGAAGACGTCCGCGATCAGCCCCGGCACGGGTGCGAAGGCCACGTCGACCGGGTCCGGCAACGGCTCCGCGACCGTGCCGGCCGCCTACCGGACGGTCGGCGGCAAGCCGGCGGCCGAGGGCGCGCAGCAGGCGGCGCAGGCGCTCGCCGACAACATCTCCGTGCTGCCGACCATGCTCGGCCGGCCCGGTGCGGCCGGTATCGGCTCCAACTCCTGGGTCGTCGACGGCAGCCACACCACCACGGGCAAGCCGCTGCTGGCCAACGACCCGCACCTGGCGCCGGGCATCCCGTCCATCTGGTACCAGATGGGCCTGCACTGCAACACCGTCAGCGCGCAGTGCCCCTTCGACGTCACCGGCTTCACCTTCCCGGGCATGCCCGGCGTGATCATCGGTCACAACCAGAACATCGCCTGGGGCTTCACCAACCTCGGGGCCGACGTCCAGGACCTCTACCTGGAGCAGGTCAACAGCGACGGCACGTACCTGCTCGACGGCAAGAACGTCGCGTTCAATACCCGCCAGGAGACCATCAAGGTGGCGGGCGGCTCGGACCAGACGGTCACGGTCCGCACCACGCACGACGGCATGCCGATCATCTCCGACCACAGCACCCAGGAGCAGAGCGTCGGCGCGAGCGCGCCGGTCGACGGCTCGGCGCCGCCCCGTGGCGGCGGCTACGCCATCGCGCTCAAGTGGACGGCGCTGATTCCGAACAAGACCATGGACGCGGTCTTCGCGCTGGACAAGGCGAGCAACTTCGCCGAGTTCCGCGGCGCCGCCCGTGACTTCTCCGTCCCGGCGCAGAACCTCATCTACGCCGACACCCAGGGCAACATCGGCTACCAGATGCCCGGCGACATCCCGATCCGCCCCACGGTGAACGGGACCGCGTCCGACGGCACCTACCCCCAGCCCGGCTGGGACTCCCACTACATGTGGCAGAAGAACTTCGTGCCGTTCCCGTCCCTGCCCTGGGAGGAGAACCCGAGCTCGGGCTATATCGTGACGGCCAACCAGGCGGCAGTGGACTCGGCGAACTACCCCTACCTGATCACCAAGGACTGGGACTACGGCACCCGCGCGAAGCAGATCACCACGCTGATCCAGGGCAAGCTGGCCGGCGGTGGCAAGATCTCGCCGGAGGACATGGCCTCGATCCAACTGGACGACACCAGCGTCTTCGCCAAGACCCTCGTGCCCTACCTGCTCAACATCCCGATCAACGAGCCCTACTACAAGCAGGCGCAGGATCTGCTGCGGGGCTGGAACTACGAGCAGGACTCCGGTTCGGCGGCCGCCGCGTACTACAACGCGGTCTGGTCGAACCTGCTGCACCTCGCCTTCGACGAGAAGTTCCCGGCCGAGGTCCGCAGCACCACGGACTGCATCATGGTGATCCCGGCCGACAAGGCCGGCATTCCGCAGGACGACGTCAACGGCAAGGCCCAGCGGGTGCGCACCTGCGGTCTGCGCGACGACGCGACTGCGCAGCCGGACGGCAGCGACCAGTGGACCACCGTGGTCGGCAAGCTGCTGCCCCACGCCACCGACGCGTGGTGGAACTGGACGGACGACAACGGCAACCAGGTGCAGGGCCGCGACAGCCTGCTCAAGGAGGCCATGATCGACGCCCGCAAGCAGCTGACCTCGCTCATGGGCAAGGACATCAGCGGCTGGAGCTGGGGCCGGATCCACACCCTGGAGCTCCAGGAGCGCACGCTCGGCACCGACAACTCCTCGATCGCCTCCGGCGCCGTGCACTGGCTGCTCAACCGCGGCCCGTACAAGCTCAACGGCGGCAGCGCGGCGGTCGACGCGGCCAGCTGGAACGCTGCCAACGGGTTCACCGTCGACGAGGCGCCGTCGATGCGGATGGTGGTCGACCTGTCCGACTTCGACTCCTCGCACTGGATCAACATCGGGGGGGCCTCGGGGCACGCCTTCGACCAGCACTACGACGACCAGATGCAGATGTGGGTCGACGGAGAGCTGCTGACCTGGCCGTTCTCCCAGCAGGCCGTCAACGCGACGGCGAAGGACAAGCTGGCACTGACGCCGTAGGCGGGAGCGACGCGGCGCGCGCGCCGCCACGCCTTCGAGGCGCGGGGAACCGGACGGTTCCCCGCGCCTCGGGCGTTCACGGGCAAGGCCTTCGACGGCCTTGCCGAGGTCGCGCCCGATCGACGGTGGGTCGTCAGCCACGCTCCTCGTGGTCGTGGTCGTGGTCGTGGTCGTGGTTGTGGTTGAGATCCCGCTCGTCCCGCTCGTCCCGCTCGTCCCGCTCGTCCCGCGCGAAGCGCAGCGTGCGGTGCGGGGTGATGACGGCGTCCACCGGCCGGTCATGGGGTTCCGCCGGCAGAGCCGCGACCAGCTCACCGTCGAACAGGAGGGTCACCAGCCGCGCCGACGAGGCGGCCGCCGCCAGCCGGGCGAGCACGCGGTCGTAGCTGCCGCCGCCGCGGCCCAGGCGCACGCCTGTGGCCGGGTCGACGGCCAGGCCCGGCAGCAGGACGAGATCCGCCCCGACGACGGCGTCGGGGCCGAGGCGCGGCCCGGTCGGCTCCAGCAGGCCGAGCCGGGCCGGAGCCAGGCCAGTGGGGCCGTCGTAGACGGCCCAGTCGAGGTCGTTGTCGGGCAGCAGCACGGGAAGCAGCACCTCGACGCCGTCCGCCCGGAGCGTGTCGAGGAGCGGGCGGGTGCCGGGCTCGGACCCCATCGAGACGTAGCAGGCCACAGTCCCTGCCCTCGCGGCGGTGACGAGCACGCGCGCCGCCTCGGCAAGTGCGTTCGACGCAGCCTCCCGCTCGACGGGTGACATGTCCGACCGTTCGGCGAGCAGCCGTGACCGAAGGGCCTTCTTCTCGTTCTCCATCAGATGGGACGGCCTTCCGTCTCGTTAACCGGCCAGCACTGTGCGGAGGGACGACATGCCGCCCGTCCTCGCTGACATCCTCGCTGCTCTCTGCCTTCCCGCGCTGCTTGCCACCGGGCTGCTCCTACGCGGGCGGTCCCGGGTGGGGGCGCGGGTGGCCGCCCAGGCGGCGGAGCTGGCCGAGCTCCGTGCCGGGCGGACGGAGCTGGAGCGCACCTCGTGCACGGACGCGCTGACGGGCGTGTGGAACTACCGCTACCTGCAGCTGGCCCTCGACCGGGAGATCGCCCGCTGCAAGCGGCGCCCGGCGGAGCGGGTGCTGGGGGTGCTGCTGCTGGAGATCGAGGGCTTTGTCGAGATCCGCCGCGAGCACGGTTACCAGCGCGCCGGCGCGGTCCTGCGGGACCTCGCCCAGCGGCTGGCCATGGAGGTCCGTGAGGAGGACGTCTTCGGCCGCTATGGGGGCGAGGAGTTCCTCGTGCTGCTGCCGGACACCGACGAGGCGGGCGCGCGGACGGTGGCCGACCGGCTGGCCTGGACGGTCCGCCGGCACCCGCTCGCGCTGCCGTCCGTTCCGGTGCTTCCGGACGAGAGCGGTGCTCTCCCAGGTAACGGGTTGTCTGCCCGGGTGGGCCTCGGCTTGCTGCCGCAGGACGGTTCGCATGCGGCACTCCTGCTGCGGGCCGCTGACAAGTCTCTGACAGCGGAGAGACATCCGGCGGACACGCAGGGGCAGCTAAAGTCGTCGGTATGACGAAAGCTCGTGCGCGCCAGATCTCCAAGGCGGTCATTCCCGCCGCCGGACTCGGCACCCGCTTCCTGCCGGCCACCAAGGCGACCCCGAAGGAGATGCTTCCGGTCGTCGACAAGCCGGCGATCCAGTACGTCGTGGAGGAGGCGGCCTCAGCGGGGCTGACCGATGTGCTGATGATCACCGGCAGGAACAAGCGGCCCCTGGAGGACCACTTCGACCGGGCCTACGAGCTGGAGGAGCAGCTCGCACGCAAGGGCGACCAGGCCAAGCTCGACCGGGTCCGTGAGTCCAGCGAGCTGGCCACGATGCACTACGTCCGCCAGGGCGACCCCAAGGGCCTCGGGCACGCGGTGCTGTGCGCGGAGCCGCACGTCGCCGACCAGCCGTTCGCCGTGCTGCTGGGCGACGACCTGATCGATCCGCGGGACCCGCTGCTGGCCAAGATGATCGAGATCCAGAACGAGCTCGGCGGCAGCGTCGTCGCGCTCATCGAGGTCGACCCGGCCCTGGCCCACCTCTACGGCTGCGCTTCGGTGCGCCCCGCCGAGTACCCGGGCCCGCACGGGGTCGACGAGGACGTGGTCCGGATCACCGACCTGGTCGAGAAGCCCGCCCCCGGCGAGGCGCCGAGCAACTACGCCGTCATCGGCCGGTACGTCCTCGACCCCAGCGTCTTCGACGTGCTGCGCGAGACCCCGCCCGGCAAGAACGGCGAGATCCAGCTGACCGACGCGCTGCGCGTGCTCTCCCAGCGCACGCCGGGGCGCGGCGGCCCCGTGCACGGTGTGATCTTCCGCGGCCGCCGGTACGACACCGGCGACAAGGGCGACTACCTGCGTGCGATCGTCCGGCTCGCGTGCGAGCGTGAGGATCTGGGCCCGGAGTTCCGGGCCTGGCTGAAGGAGTTCGTCGTCAGCGGCGAGCTGGACGGTCCGATCGAGCCCTTCTGATCGGTACCTGATCGGCACGGCCACCGCACCGGGATCGCGGCGCTCCAGCGGCGTCCGCACCGCACGACCATGGGGGAAGGCACCATGACCGACCTGCAGCACCAGCACGGGCACGACCACGGCCACGAGCACGGCACCGGACACGGTTCCGGCGCGGGTGAGGGCCAGGGGCATGCGCACGAGCACGGTCATGGCGCCGGTCTGGCGGACCCGTGCGCCGCGCAGCCGGGGACGGACCGGCAGTGGACGGTCGAGGAGCACCTCGCCGACGTGCTGGCCGCGGTCTCCCCGCTGCGTCCGCTGGAGCTGCAGCTGCTGGAGGCGCAGGGCTGCCTCACGGTGGAGGAGATCGTGTCCGCCGTCGCCCTGCCGCCCTTCGACAACAGCTCGATGGACGGGTACGCGGTCCGCGTGGCCGACCTCGCGGGCGCGACCAAGGACTACCCCTCGGTGCTGACCGTGGTCGGCGACGTGGCCGCCGGCGCGGCCTCACTGCCGGTCATCGGGCCCGGCCAGTGCGCCCGGATCATGACGGGCGCGCCGCTGCCGCCCGGCGCCGAGGCGGTCGTCCCGGTGGAGTGGACCGACGCCGGGACGGGCTCGGGAGAGCCCGCTACGGCGATGGCCCCGCAGGGCACGGAGCCGGTCGCCACCGGCGAGGTCAGGATCTTCCAGTCGGCCGAGCCCGGCGCCTTCGTCCGGCGGCGCGGCGAGGACATCTCGGCGGGGCAGGCGCTGCTGCCCGCCGGGACCTTGCTCGGCCCGACGCAGATCGGCCTGCTCGCCGCCACCGGCCACGACCGGGTGCTGGTCCGTCCGCGCCCGCGTGTGGTCGTGCTGTCGACGGGCAGCGAGCTCGTCCAGCCGGGCGCTCCCATCGGCCCCGGCCAGATCCCGGACTCGAACAGCTTCGCCCTCACCGCCGCGGCCCGTGACGCCGGTGCGCTCGCCTACCGCGTCGGCGGCGTCCCCGACGAGGCGGAGCGGCTCCGCGAGGTCATCGACGACCAGCTGATCCGTGCCGACCTGATCGTCACCAGCGGCGGCGTCAGCGTCGGTGCGTACGACGTGGTCAAGGAGGCGCTCGGCGAGCAGATCTCCTTCCGCAAGCTCCGGATGCAGCCGGGCAAGCCGCAGGGCTTCGGCGTGCTGGACGGCTCGGACGGCCCGGTGCCGCTCCTGGCCCTGCCGGGCAACCCGGTCAGCGCCTACATCTCCTTCGAGCTCTTCGTGCGCCCCGCGATCCAGGCCATGCTGGGTGCGACCGAGCTCCACCGGCCGCAGGTCACGGCGCGCCTCACCCGGGCGATCGGGTCCTCTCCGGCGGGCCGCCGCCAGTTCCTGCGGGCCGCCTACGACGCCGGGACGGGCACGGTGACCCCGGTCGGCGGGGCGGGCTCGCACCTGCTCGGAGCGCTGGCCCAGGCCAACGCCTTCCTGGTGGTCGACGAGGACGCCACGGCCGTCGCCGCCGACGCCGAGGTGCGCGTGATCCTGCTCGACTGAGCGGGCGCCGCCGAGCTCCGCCCCCGGGGGCGAGCAGGAGCGGCGGGAGCGAGCGGGGGCGACGGCCGGGCGCCGGCGTCGCCGCCGATGGGACGCGTCGGCCGGGCAGCGATACCCTGGCGCCGCACCCCGCCGTCACGATCGCAGGAGCGCCAAGTGCACAGCACCAGCCCCGTTCCGTCCGGGTCCGGGTTGACCCACGTCGACGCCTCCGGCGCCGCCCGGATGGTCGACGTCTCCGAGAAAGCGACGACGGCCCGTACGGCCCGCGCGTCCGGTCGCGTGCTGGTGTCGCCACGTGTCGTCGAGTTGCTGCGCGGCGAGGGCGTGCCCAAGGGCGACGCGCTGTCCGTGGCGCGGATCGCGGGGATCATGGGAGCCAAGCGCACGCCCGATCTGATCCCGCTCTGCCACCCGATCGCCGTCTCCGGTGTGACCGTGGATCTCGTCGTCGCCGACGACGCTGTCGAGATCTCTGCCACCGTGCGCACCGCGGACCGGACCGGCGTCGAGATGGAGGCGCTCACGGCGGTCGCGGTCGCGGGCCTGACCGTGATCGACATGGTCAAGGCCGTCGACAAGGGCGCCAGGATCGACGCGGTCCAGGTGGAGGAGAAGACCGGCGGCAAGAGCGGCGACTGGCACCGCGCGGACCTCGCCGCGCCCGAGGAAGGGGTGGGGCGATGATCCGCGCCTTCGTGCTGACCGTCTCGAACCGCGCCCACGCCGGGGTCTACGAGGACCGGGGCGGGCCGATCCTGGCCGCCGGCCTGGCCGAGGTCGGCTGCATGGTGGTCGGACCCGTCGTGGTGCCGGACGGGGACCCGGTCCTCGTCGCGCTGCGCAAGGCCGTCGCGGACGGCTACGACGTGGTCGTCAGCACCGGAGGCACCGGCCTGACCCCGCTGGATCTCACCCCCGAGATGACCGAGCAGGTCATCACGCGGCCCGTGCCGGGCATCGCGGAGGCGATCCGCGCCTACGGGCGGGAGAACGGCGTACCCACCGCTGCCCTGTCGCGCGGACTGTCCGGACTGGCCGGACGCACCCTGATCGTCAACCTTCCGGGCTCTCCGGGGGGCGTCAAGGACGGCCTGGCGGTTCTCAAGCCGCTGCTGGCCCACGCCGTCGACCAGGTGCGTGGTGGCGACCACCCACAGGCGTCCGGCGGCGCCGACGCGAGAGGGGGCCCGCGCTGAACGCCTTCTGGCCGGCCGAACTGCGGGAGGGCCCGGTGACGCTGCGTCCGATCCGGGTGCGGGACCAGCGCGCCTGGCAGGAGGTCAGCCGGCGCAACCGGGACTGGCTGCGCCGCTGGGAGGCCACCGTGCCCCCGCCCCCGCCCGGCCATCCGCAGAGCCCGCGTCCGACCTACCGTCAGATGGTCAGGTTCCTGCGGCGGGAGGCGAACGCGGGACGGATGCTGCCGTTCGTGGTGACGTACGAGGGGAACCTCGTCGGCCAGCTCACGGTAGGCGGTGTCACCTGGGGTTCGATGTGCTCCGCGAATATCGGCTACTGGGTCGACGAGGGGCATGCCGGGCGCGGAATCATTCCGACCGCCGTAGCCCTCGCGACCGACTACTGCTTCCGCACGATGGGGCTGCACCGGATCGAGATCTGTATCCGCCCCGAGAACGTCCCCAGCCGTCGCGTGGTCGAGAAACTCGGATTTCGCGAGGAGGGTCTTCGTCCACGCTATCTTCACATCGACGGCGGCTGGCGGGACCATCTCGTCTACGCGCTGACGGCGGACGAGGTTCCGGAGGGATTGCTCGCGCGATGGCGCGGAAACAGTGGAATCCAGAGTCACCATCACCACAAATAGGTCGATATGAACATGATTCAGCGACACACCGGCCGAAATAGCCGCCGGGCCGTCCCTCACGCCCGTACGGTGTGAAGCGTGAGCAGTAGCGGCCTCATTTACGCGGTCATCGTCGGGGCCTGGGCTGCGTATCTGGTCCCCATGTGGCTCCGCCGTCAGGACGAGCTCAACGAAGCGCGTCCGACGGAGCGATTCAGCACGGCGATCCGGCTGTTGTCCGGGCGCGCCGCGATGGAGCGGAAGATCTCCCGGCAACTGGAGGAGACCCAGCCGCTTGCGGCGCCGAACGCCCCGGACGCCGAGGGCCCGGCCCCGGTCCAGGGCCGAGGCGCGGCCGAGGACACCGACCCGCGCGACGACGAGGGCGGCAACGAGGGCGGCAACGAGGGCGAGGACGAGGCGTTCGCGCGTCCGGCGTACGTGCCCCGGGCTCCGCACGCGCCCCAGGTGGCCTCAGGGGCCCACCAGGGCGCGCTGTCGCCCGCCGTCGCGTCCCGCCGCCGTGCGGCGCTGCTCGCGCGGCGTCGGCGAATGGTGGTGCTGCTCTTCGTCGCCTTCACGGTCGGCATGGTGGTCGCGGCGGTGGGGGGCGTCGCCCTGCTCTGGATCCCCGCCGTCCCCGCCGTCCTCTTCTCGCTGTACATCGCCCAGATGCGCCGTCAGGAACGGCGCCGCTACGAGGTGAAGATCGACCGTCGCCGCGCGGTCGAGGCGGCCCAGCACGTCCGTCGGCAGGCGGCGGAACGTCGGGAGGCCGCGACGGCGGCCGGAACACGGCAGGCCCCCCGGGAGGCGTCGGCGCCCCGCTCCACCGAAGCGACGGCACGCGCGGCAGACGACCAGGTCCACCGCGTCGCGCGGACCGCCTCCGGCGCCGGAACGCCGGGCGCCGTGAAGCCAGGCGGTGCGGAGCAGGGCGGTACACAGCGGGGCGGTGCACCACAGGGCGTCGGCCGGGCCGATCCCTGGGCGGACCACGATCTGCCGGAGCACGCCGGGCCGGTCGCCCCGGCCGTCGCGCAGGGGGACGGCGGCTGGGATCCCGTTCCTGTCCCGCTCCCGACCTACGTCACGGCGCCGGTCGCGCCGCGGGCGACCTTCGGGCTGGACCTGTCCGCCCCGGACACCTACTCCGCCGGCCGCACCGGCAAGCCCCGCGCGGCCGGGCAGGCGCCCGCACCCGCCCAGCCGACGACCCCGGCCCGGGCGCCGCAGGCGCCGACCGCGCCTCCCCGTCGTCAGGCGCCGAAGCCGGCCACACCGCTCTTCGACCAGTTCGCCGACGACACCCCCCGTGCGGCCAACGAGTAACCCGTGCGCAAGCACCCCTCCGGACCTGCTAGAGTTTCTTCTCGTTGGGGCTGTGGCGCAGTCCGGTAGCGCACCTCGTTCGCATCGAGGGGGTCAGGGGTTCGAATCCCCTCAGCTCCACCCAACACAGAGGGCCTGTCCGAGAAATCGGACAGGCCCTCTGTCGTTCTTCAGGGCGCCGTCGGTGCGTCTTCGGTGCGGTGACGTGAGTCACATGAGTGCCGTGCCTGAGGGGGCCGCGCCTGAGGGGAACAGGATGTTTTCCGGCGAGCCGGCGGCCACGACGCGGCCGATGGCGATGCGTCAGGGCGCGACGCCGGGCCTCGGCCTGCGGAGGCCCGGCGGATCAGCGAGCCGGGAGTGGTCCGCCCCGACGTCAGGGCCGGGGGTCAGGTGAGGGACTCCGCCCAGGCCGACAGGGTGGCGAGGTCCGCCGCGGTGAGGCCGGTGCTCGCGTCGACGGGCAGGAGGAGGGCCGGGGCCGGATGGTTGCGGCGCACCCAGTCCTGGTCGGCCCGCGCGATCTCGTCGTCGACCCAGGCGAACGGCCGTCCCGCCGCCCACGCGACGATCTCCGGGGTCTTCCAGCAGCCGCGTCCGCGCGGTACCGGACGTGGCCGCTGCCAGGCGATGAAGGGCAGCTCGGGCAGGCCGACCAGCGGGGCGATCCAGTCGTTCGCCTCGGCTTCCCAGGTCGTCGCCCAGGCCAGGTCGAAGGGGAGGGCCAGGAGCCGGGCGCCGTGGTCCGGGTTGAGCCAGACCGGCAGCGGGAGGGGCTCGCGCGGACGTGGTGACGCGGCGATCCGCAGTTCCTCCAGGGCGGCCCAGCTCGGCGGCATCAGGAAGTGCTCGGCGAATCCGTCCGGCCGGCCGTCCGGCATCCCGCCGAAGGCGTTGAGCGGGCCGTCGACGTCGAGCAGCAGCAGCGGACGTGCGCGGTCCGGCGCCGGGGTGCGGCCGGCGGCGGCGTCGGGGCCCGGGCCCGCAGCGGACGAAGGCCGCTCCCGGTCGCTCACGCGACGGGGAGCGCGGACGGCAGGCCCCACTCGCTCCACGAGCCGTCGTAGACCGCGAGATCGCGGTAGCCCGCCACCGTTGCGCCGAGCGCCAGCACGCAGGCGGTGACGCCCGAGCCGCAGCTGAACAGC
The DNA here is from genome assembly GCF_041261265.1 of Streptacidiphilus sp. MAP12-33. Lineage (NCBI taxonomy): Bacteria > Bacillati > Actinomycetota > Actinomycetes > Kitasatosporales > Streptomycetaceae > Streptacidiphilus > Streptacidiphilus sp. MAP12-33. The sequence continues at coordinate 41,396 of NZ_JBGCCA010000006.1, read as the reverse complement.
AGCCGGGGCGCGGTGCCGCCCGCTGCGTCGGCCGCACCGGGTGGCGGCGCCGTCGACCGGGTGCGCAGCGCCTCCGCGAAGCGGGCCTGCAGTGCCTCGGGCCGGAGCAGCAGGCCCGAGGCGTCCTGGAGGGTGGTGAAGGGCAGATTGACCGCGCCCGGCATGTGGCCCGCGCGCAGCCCGGGGCGCGGCTCGGGGACGAGGCCCTCGAACCGCTCGGCGGCGCGGGCGTCGAGCACCGCCGCCTCGGGGTCCGTCAGCGCCGCGAGTACCACCGAACTGTCGACGAGCATCCCGGGGCGGGGGCGGGCCGTGAAGTCCCCGGGTTCCGCCGGGCCGGGCGGGGAGCTCTGCTCGGGCAGGCCGGCCGCCGTCCAGGCAGGGAGGCCGCCGTCGAGGACGGCCACCCGCTCGAAGCCCATCGCCCGCAGCATCCACCACCCGCGTGCGGCCGAGTAGAGGCCGGCGTTGTCGTAGAGCACGACGGTGCCGGTCCCGCCCAGGCCGAGCCCGCGCAGTTCGCGCTGGAACTGCTCAGGTGTGGGCATGGTGTGGGGCAGCGGGCTGTCCGGCGCCGAGAGGGGGCCGTCCAGGTCGAAGAGCCGGGCGCCGGGGATCGCCGCGAAGTCGTGCCGGTGCGCGCCGACGCTCGCGTCGCACACCAGCAGGCCCGGTGCGCCGAGGTGGGCCGCGAGCCAGGCGACGTCCACGAGCGGCCCGGGCAGGCAGAGCGGAGCGGTGGCGAGCGGAGCGACGGCGAGCGGACCTGTGGCGAGCGGAGCGGTGGCGGGGGGAGCGGGCGGTTCGCTGACGGTCACGGGGGCACGCCTTTCCGGAGCCGATCCCTGCGGTGGTCGACGATCAACCGGACACTATCGCCAGCGCGTCCACCTCGACCCGGAATTCCGGATGGACCAGGGCGGCGACCTGGACCAGCGAGCAGGCGGGCGGACGGGTGGTGTCGACGAACTCGTCCCGGACCGAGCGGAAGAGCGGAAGGTCGGCCAGGTCGGTGAGGAAGACGGTCAGCTTGGCCACGTCCGACCAGTCGGCCCCGGCGGCGGCCAGGGCGGCGCCGACGTTGGTGAAGACCTGCCGCAGCTGCGCCTCCGGGTTCGGGGCCGCACCGTCCGGGCCCGCGGCGCCGACCAGGCGGCCGTCGCCGTCGAGCGGGACCTGGCCGGAGACCGCGACCAGGGAGCCGGACCCCGCCACGGCGTGGCTGTAGCCGTTGACCGGAGGCAGCCCGGCGGGCCGGAGGTGGTGACGGAGGTTCGTCATGTGCGTGGTCCCGTTCTGGTGGGCGGTACGTGATCACCGTGCAGGCTGCCAGATCCGGAGCCGTCCGGGGGCCCCGGGCCGGGCCGGTGGGAGAAGGTCTCTTACCGGTTCCTCATCGAGTCGTGGAGAATCGATGTCGTGACCCCGACTGTGCTGCTGGCCGAGGATGACCGTGCCATCCGTGATTCGCTGGACCGCCTGCTGACCCTGGAGGGTTATCAGGTGACTCCGGTGTCCGACGGCATCGAGGCCCTGGCCTCCGTGCACAAGCAACGCCCGGACGTGCTCGTCCTGGATGTGATGATGCCCGGGATCGACGGGCTCGCCGTCTGCCGGGTGCTGCGGGCCGAGGGCGACAACGTGCCGATCCTGATGCTGACGGCGCGTGTGGAGACCTCGGACCGGGTGGCCGGACTGGACGCGGGCGCGGACGACTACATGCTCAAGCCCTTCGAGGCGGAGGAACTGCTGGCCCGGCTGCGGGCGCTGCTGCGTCGTGCCGCGGTGCCTTCCATGTCGGCGGAGGCCGCCGTGGAGGCGGACTCGGTCACGGCCGGGCACGACCTGATCGAGGTCGACGACCTGCGGATCGACTCGACGGCACGGCGGGTCTGGCGCGGCGGCGAGGAGATCCAGCTCTCCCGCACCGAGTACGACCTGCTCGAACTGCTCGCCCGCAACGCGGGCATCGTGCTCGACCACAGCACGGTCTACGACCGGATCTGGGGCTACGACTTCGGGCCCGGTTCGAAGAACCTGGCCGTCTACATCGGCTACCTGCGCCGCAAGCTGGACACGCCGGGCCGCACGCCGTTGATCCACACCGTCCGGGGCGTGGGGTACACGCTGCGTGAGCCGTGAGTCGGCTCCGGGCCAACATAGGCCTGCGGCTCCGCTTCGCCATCGCCTTCGCCGGGCTCGCCGCGCTGGTCACGGTGCTGGTGGGCGCGCTCGGCTACACCTCGGCGGCGTCGCTGATCCGGCAGGACCGGGCCAGGGACTTCCAGGCGTCGCTGAGCACCCTGGTCGGGGACGCGCAGACGCTGGAGCTGAATGCCCAGGACTTCGTCTCCACTCAGGAGAGCCAGGAGCACCTGGTGGACCAGCTGACCCACTCCGGGGACATCGGTGTCCAGGTACTCGGCCCGGACGGCAAGGTCCTGCAGTACGCGGACAAGCAGAACAGCCAGATGGACCCGTTGCCGACCGACCCCGGGGACCGGCAGCTGGCCCGCACCCAGGCCGCAGGCCACACCCGGAACGTCTACGTCGACACCGGCGGGGACCGCTACCAGGTGGTGACCGTCTCCCTCGGCGGCGGGCGCGGCGCGGTGATGCTCTCCGAGCGCCTGAGCGCGACCGACGAACTGCTCGGCTCGCTGATGACGCGCATCGCGCTGACCGCCGGACTGGTGATGGTGGTCGCCGGTGCGGCGGGCTGGTGGGTCGCGGGTCGGATCACCCGCCGGCTGGTGCGGCTGACCGCGACCGCGGAGCAGGTCGCCGCGACCGGTGAGCTGACCTTGGACGTGCCGCAGCGCGGCCGGGACGAGATCGGCCGGCTGGCCCGCGCCTTCGACGACATGCTCGGCCGGCTCGCCCGGTCCAAGGAGGACCAGCGGCGGCTGGTCCAGGACGCCGGGCACGAGCTGCGCACACCGCTGACCTCGTTGCGGACCAACATCGCGGCACTGCGCCGGATGGACCGGCTCTCAGCCGCCTCGCGCGGCGCCCTGCTGGACGACCTGGAGACCGAGACGCGTGAGCTGACGGTCCTGGTCAACGAGTTGGTGGAGCTGGCGAACGACCGGCGCAGCACCGAGGCTCCGACCTCGACGGAGCTCGACGAGCTCGCCGAGCGGGTCGCGGACCTGACGCGTCGGCGTACCGGCCGGGAGATCGTGGTCGAGGCCGACCCGGTGGAGGCGACGGTCCGGCCGCAGGCGCTGCAACGTGCGCTGACCAATCTGGTCGAGAACGCCGCCAAGTTCTCCACGGGGCCGGAGGAGATCCGGGTGGTCGTGCGGTCCGACCGGATCACCGTGCTGGATCGGGGACCGGGCATCGAGCCGGGGGACCTGGACCGGATCTTCGACCGTTTCTACCGGGCGACGGCTGCGCGCAGCCTGCCGGGGTCGGGCCTCGGGCTGTCGATCGTGCGCGAGGTCGCCGAGGAGCACGGCGGTGAGGTGTTCGCCCGCAACCGCGTCGGGGGCGGTGCGGAGATCGGCTTCACCCTGAAGGCGGACGCGGACCCGGGCGCGTCGGACGCGCGCGGGGAGCTTCTCCCGCACCCGTCGCGGTCGTTGGGCAAGGCCGCGCCGTGGCCGCGACACGCGGAGAACAAATCGGACAAATCTGGAGTATCTGGGTAGATTCCCGAGTGACCGACGTCTCGAAGAGACTCGAAGGGAATCTTCATGAGCAACCTCATCGCCGTCGCCTACCCCGACGTGGCCACCGCCGAGCAGGTCCGGGCCAAGCTCGTCGAGCTCCAGAAGCAGAAGCTGATCAACATCGAGGACGCCGTCGTCGTCGAGCGCCGTCCCGACGGTAAGGTCAAGCTGCACCAGGCCATGAGCACCGTCGGTGCGGGCGCGGCCGGTGGCGCGCTGTGGGGCGGCCTGATCGGGCTGCTCTTCTTCATGCCGTTCCTCGGCATGGCCGTGGGCGGCGCGACGGGCGCGGCGGTCGGCTCGGCCAACGACTTCGGCGTCGACGACGACTTCATGCGCAAGGTCGGCGCGGGCCTGACGCCGGGCGCGGCGGCCGTCTTCGCCCTGGTCAGCGACGCGGTGACCGAGAAGGTCCTGCCGGAGCTGGCCCCCTTCGGCGGTCAGATCATCCAGACCTCGCTGAGCGAGGCCGACGAGGAGCACCTCCGCGAGGCGGTCGCCACCCTGCGCGCGGGTGCCGCCCACGGCGCCTGACCCCGACCGGTCCCGGAGCGGGCGCCCCTGGCGCGCCGCCCGGCGATCGCGGGGGAGCGACGAACCGGCGACCCCGGCCGCCCACGGTGCGGCCGGGGCCGTCGCGCTACCGGCACAGCCACCGACGCGGCGCTGGGTCGAGCTGGCGCTGGTGGTCCTCGCCGTCGCCATCGCGGCCTACGGCTACGTGGACGTCGGTGCCGACATCGACGGCAAGGTGCCGTCGGACGCGCTGCGTTACGGCCTGGGCCTCGGCGGTCTCGCGCTGCTCGCCCACCTGAGCGTCAGGGCGCGGGCCCGTTACGCCGACCCACTGCTGCTGCCGATCGCCGTGCTGCTCAACGGTCTGGGCCTGGTGGTCATCTACCGGCTGGACCGGGCGACGCCCAACAGCAGCACCGCGCCGACCCAGCTGCTCTGGTCGACGATCGGGGTCGGGCTCTTCATCATCGTGGTCTGGGCGCTGCGCGACTACCGGGTGCTGCAGCGCTACGCCTACGTGCTGGCCCTGTCCGCCCTGCTGCTGATGATCGTGCCGATCTTCCTGCCGGCCGTCTACGGGGCCAAGATCTGGATCAAGATCGGCCCGCTGTCCTTCCAGCCCGGCGAGATCGCCAAGATCGCTCTCGCGATCTTCTTCGCCTCCTACCTCGCCCGCCATCGTGACGCCCTCGCGCTGACCGGACGCCGGGTCTGGCGGCTGGAGCTGCCGCGCGGCCGCAACCTCGGGCCGATCGTGCTGATCTGGCTGGTCAGCGCGGCCGTTCTGTTTCTGGAGCAGGACCTCGGCACGCTGCTGATCTTCTTCGGCCTCTTCGTGGTCATGCTGTACGTGGCGACCGGCCGGATCGGCTGGATCGCGGTCGGCCTGGTGCTGGTCGGCGTGGCGGTCGTGCCGGTCGCGCTGTGGGAGCCGCACGTGCACGTCCGCTTCGTCGACTGGCTCGACCCGATGCGGACCATCCGGCTCGGACTGGGCCCGAGCCAGCTCGCCCAGTCGATGTTCGCCTTCGCCGCCGGCGGCCTGCTCGGCACCGGCCTCGGGCTCGGCCACTCGTACCTGATCGGCTTCGCGATGAAGTCGGACTGGATCCTGGCGACGTTTGGCGAGGAGATCGGCCTGGTCGGGCTCGCGGCGCTGTTCCTGCTCTACGCGATCGTCGTGGTGCGGGGGTTCCGGATCGGCCGCCAGCTGCGCGACCCGTTCGGGCGGCTGCTCGCGATCGGGCTCGCCGTGCTGCTGGCGCTGCAGGTCTTCGTGGTCGCCGGGGGAGTCACCGACCTGATCCCGCTGACCGGGATGACGATGCCGTTCCTGGCCCAGGGCGGTTCCTCACTGGTGACCAACTGGATCCTGATCGCACTGCTGGTGAAGCTGAGCGACGCCGCGCGCCGCCCCGATCCTCCGGTGCCGCAGCTGATCACCCCGACGCCCGGCGCGGACGAGGGTGATGACAGCGGTGATCCGGAGCAGGAGGACAGATGAGGCGCAAGGGAGCGACGTCCAAGCCCGGCGCGGGTGGCTCGGGCGCTCCGGCCGGCCCGCCGCCCGGAGCGGTGCGGCTCTCGCTGAGCCGGACCGGCCGCCGTGCCGGGCTGTTCTGCCTGGCGCTGATCCTGGTGCTGCTGGCCAACGCCACCCGGTTGCAGGTCTTCCAGGCCAAGTCGCTGGACGACAACACGGCCAACCAGCGCGCGGTGATCGCCCGCTACGACCAGCCCCGCGGCGACATCCTGGTGGCCGGCAAGGCGGTCACCGGCTCCAGGAGGACCGGCGGCACCCTGGCCTACCAGCGGACCTACACCGACGGCGCCCTGTATGCACCGGTCACCGGCTTCTCCTCGCAGACCTACGGCAACACCCTGATCGAAGGTGTCGAGGACAAGATCCTGGCCGGCCAGGACAGCCGCCTGTCGACCAACGCGGTCTGGGACGAGATCTCCCGCGCCCGGGTTCCCGGCGGGAACGTGCTGACCACCATCAACCCCAAGGCGCAGCGCGCCGCCTTCCAGGGGCTCGGCGGCAAGCGCGGCGCGGTCGCCGCCATCGAGCCCGCCACCGGGCGGATCCTCGCCCTGGCCAGTACCCCCTCCTACGACCCGAACGGCATCACCGGCACCGGGCAGGCTGCCGTCTCCGACTGGACCCGGCTCAACGCGGACACCACCCAGCCGATGCTGAACCGGGCTCTGCGCCAGACCTATCCGCCGGGGTCGACGTTCAAGGTCGTCACCCTGGCGGCCGCGTTGCAGTACGGGCTCTACAGCGGCATCGACGTCCCGACGAACTCCCCGGACCCGTACACGCCGAAGGACACCGACCACGCACTCACCAACGAGTCGGCGAGCGACGCCTGCACCAATGCGACCCTCGACTACGCCCTCCAGGTCTCGTGCAACACCGTCTTCGGCAAGGCCGGTGTGGACGTGGGCGCAGCGAACATGGTGAAGATGGCGGAGGCGTTCGGCTTCAACCAGAGCGGCCAGACCATCCCCGTCGGCGTGGCCAAGAGCAACTTCGACACCGGCCTGACCAGCCAGGCCTTCCTCGCGCTCTCGTCCATCGGGCAGTACGACACCGCCGCCACGCCGCTGGAGATGGCGGAGGTCGCGGCCGCCGTCGCCAACGACGGCACGCTGATGGAGCCGCGTCTGGTCGACAAGGTGACCCGCAGCGACGGAACGACGGTGCAGAGCTTCGGGAACGCGACCTTCGGCCGGCCGGTGTCGGGCGCGGTGGCCGCGCAGATCCAGCAGGCCATGGTGAACGTGGTCGGCAGCGGGACGGGCACGAACGCGCAGATCCCCGGCGCGGTCGTCGGCGGGAAGACCGGCACCGCGCAGAACGGCGTCGGCAACAGCGGTACGCCCTACGCGTGGTTCATCTCCTATGCCAAGCCCAGTGCGTCGGCGGTCGCGCCGGTGGCGGTCGCCGTCGTGATCGAGGACAGCAACGCCAACCGGGCCGACATCAGCGGTGGAGGGCTGGCGGCCCCGATCGCGAAGGCGGTCATGCAGGCCGTGCTGTCGGGCTGAGACGGGGTCTGGCCGGTCGCGCGGTGTCTGTCCGTGCACCGTCAGGAACCTCGTCCGTGAACAGGCCGGAGGCCGCGATCAGGCCCTAGGGTGGACGGCATGCCGAAGATCGCAGTCGTCGGGAGCATCAACCTCGATCTGGTCGTGCCGGTGCCGAAGCATCCGCGACCGGGCGAGACCGTGCTGGGCGGGGACCTGGCCGAGCATCCCGGCGGCAAGGGGGCCAACCAGGCGGTCGCCGCGGCACGGCTGGGTGCCTCGGTGGCGATGCTGGGCCGGGTCGGCGCGGACGACGCGGGCGCCCGGCTGCGACGGGTGCTGGAACTGGAGGGTGTGGACGCCACGCGCGTCCTGCCCGTCGACGGCCTGCCGACGGGGCGGGCGCTGATCGCGGTCGACCACACCACCGGCGAGAACTCGATCATCGTGAGCCCCGGCGCGAACACCGCTCTCTCCCCGGAGCACTGCGCCTCGGAGGGAGCGCTGCTCCGCGACGCGGACGTCACCATGCTCCAGCACGAGGTGCCGGCCGAGACCGTCGCGGCCGCCGCACGGCTCGCCGGCGGCACGGTGCTGCTCAATCCCGCTCCCGCCCGCGAGCTCACCCTCGACCTGCTGCACATGGTCGACCTGCTGGTGCCCAATCGTGAGGAGCTCGCGAGCCTCGTCGGCCACCCGCTCCCCGACCTGCACGCCGTCGCGGACGCGACCCGGCAGTTGCGCGGCCCGGGGGCCGTCGTGGTCACCCTCGGCGCGGACGGGGCGCTGCTGTGCGAGGACGGGGCGGTCGTCCTCGTCCCGCCGCACCGGGTCACGCCGCTCGACACGACGGCGGCGGGCGACGCCTTCTGCGGCGCCCTGGCCTTCGGCCTCGTCGACGGGCACGGCCTGCACGAGGCGGTCCGGCGGGCGAACGTCGCCGCCGCGCTCAGCACGACCCTGCCCGGGGCCCAGCCCTCCCTCCCGACGCGCGCGGAGGTCGCCCGGGCCCTGGGGGAGTGACACCGGGGACGAGGCGAGGCCGTCGGCAAATAGTCCGATTTGCCCATTTCGCATGCGACGATACGTCACATGACCGCCCCCGACGCCCCGCTCGTGCGGCAGCTGCTGCGCCGCAAGCCCGTCGCCCGGCTCATCGCCGAGAGCAGCGGGGACATCGAGGCGCCGCCGCCGGGCACGCCCGTGGCGAGCGGCCTGCACCTCAAGCGCTCGATCGGGCTGGTCCAGCTCTCGGCGATCGGCATCGGCGCGACGGTCGGCACCGGCATCTTCTTCGTCCTCAACACCTCCGTGCCGGAGGCCGGTCCCGCGGTCGTGGTCTCCTTCGTGATCGCGGCGGTCACGGCGGGGCTCACCGCGCTCTGCTACGCCGAACTGGCCTCGGCCATCCCGGTCTCCGGTTCCTCGTACTCCTACGCCTACGCCACGCTCGGCGAGATCGTGGCGTTCGGTGTCGGCGCCTGCCTGCTGCTGGAGTACGGCGTCTCGGCGTCCGCGGTCTCCGTCGGCTGGGGGCAGTACCTCAACGAGTTCTTCAGCGACGCCTTCGGGTTCACACTCCCGAACGCCATCGCCCAGCCGCCCGGTGACGGCGGCTATGTGAACGTCCCCGCCATGGTCCTGGTGACGCTGTGCTGCCTGCTGCTGGTGCGCGGCACGAAGGAGTCGGCCACGCTCAACGCGGTCATGGTGGGTGTGAAGATCGTCGTCCTGGTGCTCTTCGTGTGTATCGCGTTCACAGGGTTCCAGGCGGACAACCTCAAGCCGTTCGCGCCGCTCGGCTTCTCCGGCATCGGCACCGCGGCGTCCAGCATCTTCTTCTCCTTCATCGGCCTGGACGCGGTGTCGACGGCCGGTGAGGAGGTGCGCGACCCCCACCGCACCCTGCCGCGGGCGATCCTCATCGCGCTGGTGGTGGTGACCGCGCTGTACATCGCCGTCGCCCTGGCCGCGGTCGGCGCGCAGTCGTGGACGAAGTTCGCCGGGCAGCAGGCCGGGCTCGCGCAGATCCTGCGCGACGTGACCGGCCAGACCTGGCCCTCCATCATGTTCGCGCTGGGGGCGATCGTCTCCATCTTCAGCGTGACCCTGGTCGTCATCTACGGCCAGACCCGCATCCTCTACACGATGGGCCGCGACGGCATGCTGCCGCCGGCCTTCGCCACGGTCTCGGAGCGGACCGGGACGCCCATCTGGAACACGGTGGTCGTCAGCGTCGGCGTGGCGCTGCTCGCGGGCTTCGTGCCGCTGGACGTGCTGGCCGACCTGACCAGCCTCGGCACCCTGGTGGCCTTCTCGGTGGTGTCCGTCGGGGTGATGGTGCTGCGCCGCACCCACCCGGACATGCCGCGCGGCTTCAAGGTGCCCGGCTTCCCGGTCACGCCGCTGCTGTCGATCGCGGCCTGCGGGTACGTCATCTCCGGTCTGCACCCGCTGACGTTCGGCTTCTTCGCCGCCTGGCTGACCGGGGCGGCCTTCGTCTACTTCGGTTACAGCCTGCGGCACTCACGCCTGCGCGGCGCGGAACGGCCCGAGGCCGATCCGCGCCGCGCGCGGCCGTGAGGCATGTGCTCGCAGATCCGTGGGAGGGGGCGGATCAGCCGTTCGGGCCGGTGCCGAGGGCGTCGCCGAGCGCGGCGGTCAGGCTGCCGTCGGAGGTGTCCCCGTCCATCGACCACACGAAGGTGCCGCGCAGCCCCTGCTCCTTGATGTACTGGCCCTTGTACCAGAGGGACAGCGGGTTGTCGTAGGTGTAGAACGTGCCGCTGGCCGCGTCGTACTTGTAGGGCTCCTTGGCGATCGGGTCCCAGTACGTCTGGCCGGGGGCGGTGACGACCTGGTTGTAGTTCGGCGTGCCGCCGCCCGCGGTCGCCGTCTGGAACAGGCCGTCGCCGCGCGGGCCGGGCGCGACACCGGTCCACGTGTGGGCGTAGTAGGGCACCGCCAGGCCGATCTTGCTCGGCTTCACGCCGTGCTGCTCGTAGTACCGCACGGCCTGGTCGATGCTGAACTGGTTGTCGGCCGGGTTGGGGTCGCGCGGGTCCTGGTGCAGCGCCGAGGAGAGGTCGGTCGGACCGGCCGCTTCCCAGCTGCCGTGGTAGTCGAAGGTCATGACGTTGAACCAGTCCACGACCTTGGCCAGCTGAGCCAGCTGGAGCTTGGCGGCGGCGACCGGGCTGGCCGAGGTGTTGGCGGTGAGCAGGTAGCGCTCGCCGCTCGCGTCGCCCGCCGCGTCCAGCTGCTTGCGGAACTCCCGCATCAGCGCCGTGTAGTTGGGCGTGTCCTGGGGGCCGTAGGGGTTGCCGTTGCCGGGCATGCCCGGGTACTCCCAGTCGATGGCGAAGCCGTCGAAGATCCCGGCGGCGGCGCCCGCGGGCAGGCCGGGGAGGTCGCCCTTGAGGTACTGGTCCACGCAGGAGGCGACGAACTTCTGCCGGGCCGCGTCGGTCGAGGCGACCTGGGAGAACTGGCCGGACCAGGACCAGCCGCCGATGGACATCACGATCTTCAGGTGCGGGTACTGGGCCTTCAGTTCGCGCAGCTGGTTGAAGTTGCCGAGCAGCGCCTGGCCGGCGGCGTCGGCCTGTCCGTTCACGGACTCGGTGGCGGCGAAGGGGCGCTGGTAGTCGGCCCAGCTGTCGCCGCTGGCGCAGAGGCCGTCGGCGGAGATGTTGCTGAACGCGTAGTCCAGCTCGGTGAGGTGGCTGATCTCTCCGGTGCTGATCAGGTTCTTCTCGAAGTTGCCGGAGTAGATGCCCCACTGGGTGAAGTAGCCGATGAGCTGCTTCTGGTTGTGACCGTGGCCGCCGCCGTCGAAGGCGGGGGCGGCGGCGTGGGCGGGCGTGCTGCCGATCAGTGCGGCGGCGCAGGCCGCCGTCGCCGCGGCGACGGCGGTACGGCGAAGGGCGGCACGGCGGAACGCTGGCATGGACTCTCCTCGACGGAATGCCTCGGGCGGTACCGGGACGCCCGGCGCGGACGCGGGCATCTCACTGGCGCGGGGGAGGTCTGAGCATTGGCATAGACCAATGAGAGGGAAGGTATAGGCCAATCTGCCGAAGGGTCAATGGCCCTGCGGTGCCTTGCGGGCCGGGCGCCCGTCGACGGGGACCGTGTGGCCCGCGCGCTACGAGTGCGGTACTCCTGCGGTGATGGCGCCCGGCCGGGCGGCCCGGTTCGCCTTGCAGGTGCGCGTGGACACGTCCGTCGGCCACGGCCTCGGCAAGCTCTGGCCCGGCACGTTGCCGAGCGACCCGAAGGGCGGCGTGCCCAGCAACCCCTGGGACGCGAGCCAGGCCGGGCACACGGCCTCGATCGTGCTGAACCGAGTTCACAGCGGGGACCTCGCCGGGCCCACCCCCTGATGTCCCGGATGTCCACAGGCTGTGGGCGCACTACGCTGGCCCCGTCATGGGGAGCGCACTGCGAAACGCTGTGAGCCGCGCGTGGGAGCGGGCCTGCCGCGTCGCGCGGCTGCTGTGGGATGCCGCCTGGGCGGCGCCGGACCGGCACGTGCCGTTCGCGCCGAGGCTCGGGCGGCCCGCCCAGGTGCTGCTCGGCGTGATCGGACTCGTCGCCGTGCTGGTGCTCGCGGCCACAGCCGACCAGCAGCTCGTGCAGCTGGTGCCGGGCAGCCTGGCCTGGGCCCTCGCCGCGCTCCAGGCGCTGCCGCTGCTGCTGGTCGTCTCGCGGCCGCTGGCCGCCTGGCGGCTCAGCGCGCTCGGCCTGACCCTGGCGACGTTCGCCGAGGTCGGCCATGCTCCGACGCCGTTCTGGCCCTGGCCGGTCAGCTCCTGCATCGCGTTCGTGCTGCTGGTCTTCGTGACCGCGCAACGCTACGGCCGGGACATCGCCATCGGCGTCGACCTGCTGACCGCGGGCGCCGTGTTCCTTCCCGCACTGCTGCTCGTCGCCCTGCCGCCCGTCGTGCTCGGGGTCGGCGTCGTGGCGGTGACGCTGGTGCTGGTGCTCGGCGAGTCGATCCACTCCCGCCTGGAGGCCGAGCGGCATCTGGAGGAGGCCGAGCAGCAGCGCCGGGCCGGGCTCGCCCGGCAGGCAGTGCTGGAGGAGCGCAGCCGGATCGCCCGTGAACTCCACGACGTCGTCGCCCACCACATGTCGATGATCGCGATCCAGGCCGAGGCCGCCCCGTACAAGGAGCCGGGCCTGCCCGAGCAGACCCGCCGCACGTTCACGGCGATCCGTGAGGCCTCGACGACCGCGCTCACCGAGATGCGCCGCGTCATCGGGCTGCTGCGCGAGGAGGACGAGGGCCCCGAACGCGCGCCGCAGCCCGGAATCGACAGGATCCCGGACATGGTGCGGGCCGCGCGCAGCGCCGGGATGCAGGTGGACCTGACACTGACCGGCGGACCCGAGCGGGTCCCCTCGGTCGTGGACGTCTCCGTCTACCGGATCGTCCAGGAGGCGCTGAGCAACGCCGGCCGCCACGCGCCGGGCGCCCACGTCGCCATCGAGGTGGAGCGCTCCGCGGGCGGGGTGCGGGTGGAGGTCGTCGACGACGGCAGCCCGGGCAGCCGCCGGGTGCCGCTGCCGCCCGGCGGGACCGGCGGACACGGGCTCACCGGGATGCGTGAACGCGCCGCGCTGCTGGGCGGCACCCTGCGGGCCGGGCTGAGCCAGGGCGGGGGCTTCACGGTGACAGCCTGGCTGCCGACGGACGGGCCGCGTGTCCGAACGCGCGAAGCACAGGGAGAATCGACCACGATCGGCATGAGCGGGCCCGGCGCACTCGGCGCCCCGACCGTGTCGCCGGACGACCGGCCGATCGGGTCGGCCGACGGGCAGCCGAAGGGACAGGGGGAAGGGTGACACAGGCGGCGGAGCCGGCCGGAGCGGCCGAACCTGCACAGGGCGCGCTCACGCAGGAGACGATCCGGGTGCTCCTGGTGGACGACCAGGAGATGGTCCGCGACGGGCTCGGCGCACTGCTGTCCAGCGCACCCGACATCGCGCTGGTCGGTGAGGCCGGCGACGGGGTCAAGGCCATCCAGCTGGCCCGGGAGCTCACGCCGGACGTGGTGGTGATGGACGTCCGGATGCCGGGCATGGACGGGCTCACCGCGACGGGCGCGATCGTGGACGCCGGTGGCGAGCTGGGGCCGCGCGTCCTCATCCTGACCACCTTCGACCTCGACGAATACGTGTACGAGGCGCTCGCGCGGGGGGCCAGTGGCTTCCTGCTCAAGGACGCCCCCGCCCGGGACCTGATCAACGCGGTCCGCGTGATCGCGGCGGGGCAGGCGCTGCTGGCACCCTCGGTGACCCGGCGCCTGATCGCCGACGTGGCCCGCCGCCGGCGCGCCGGAAACCTGCGGCCCGAGGCGGTGGGCAGCCTGACCGCACGCGAGCTGGACGTGCTGCGGCAGGTGGCCCGCGGGCTGTCGAACTCGGAGATCGCCGACGAGCTGGTCCTGTCCGAGCAGACCATCAAGACGCACGTCGGCCGCATCCTGGCCAAGCTGGAGCTGCGCGACCGCACCCAGGCCGTCGTCTTCGCCTACGAGCACGGGCTCGCCGGGGGCGAGTGAGGCGAGCCGCCGGTCACCCAGCGTGCCCGACCATGCGTGTGCCCCCTACCGGGGAAGGATGGGTGAACAACCCTGGAGTGTGACGACAGGCCGGGGTGGCTGTTCCTAATGTGGCAGCGTGACGACGACTCATGCCCGTTCGGGGGAGGCACGGCGAGCCGCCGCGCGTCTGCTGCTGCCGCGCCAGCGTGTCGAGCAGCTCGGTGCGGGGCTGCTCGGACCGGGCGTGGCCGGCGAACACCGGCGTGCGCCCTGGGTGCTCGGGGCACTCGGCTGCGCCGGGTGGGCCTTCGGTTTTCCGCTGATCTCGAACCTCGCCTCGCAGCGCGCCTGGGGGTGGTCGGCGGCCGCGGGGTACCTGCTGGCCGCGCTCGCGGCGGGGCTGCTCCCACGTGGACGCGCCGGTGACGCACGGGCCCTGGCCCGCCCGATGCGCGTGGCGGTGGCCGTAGCGCTGCTCGGAGCCGTGCTGGTGCCGTTGGTGCTGCTGCTGGTGCAGGGGCAGGCGCAGTCCGAGGTCTTCGTCGTGCAGCAGTCGGCGGTGCGGCTCGTTCACACGGGCAGCCCCTACGTGCCGCACCCCGTCAACTGGACCGGGTACACACCGTATCTGCCGGGGATGACGCTGTTCGGCTTCCCGCACCTGGTGCTGCCGGCCGTCCTCGGCGACGCGCGCATCTGGTTCCTGCTGGCGTTCCTGGTCTGCCTCGTCCTGGCCTGGCGCCTGCTGCGCGGTGGCCCGCTGGCCGTGCCGCTGGCGGCGGTCGTGGCGTCGCCGCTGGTCGCGTTGCCCGCGGCGGTGAGCGGGGTGGACCTGCCGATGATCGGCGGCTGCATCCTGGCCCTGGCGCTCGCCGGTCGGGGCAATGCCGCGCGGGCGGGGATCGTGCTGGGGCTCGTCTGCGCGCTCAAGTGGACGGCGTGGCCGGCTGTGCCCGTCGCGCTGCTGCTGCTCCTTCAGATCGGCGGCCGCCGTGCGGCCCTGCGCGGACTGCTCTGGTCGGGACTGGTCGGTGGGGCGCTGGTGGTGCCGTTCGCTCTGGCGGCCCCGCAGGCGATGCTGGAGCAGGTGGTCCGCTTCCCGCTCGGGCTCTCGACGGTGAAGACACCCGCCGGCAGCCCACTCCCCGGTCACATCCTCGCCCAGCTGGGTCCCGCCGGGCGGACGGCCTCGCTGGTGCTGTTCGCGCTGAGCGGGCTGGCCGTCTGCGTCTGGCTGGTGGCCCGCCCGCCGCGCGACGCGCGCGCGGCCTGCGACCGGCTCGCGCTGGGCGTCGCGCTCGCCTTCCTGCTCGCTCCGGCCGGGCGGTTCGGCTACCTGCAGCTGCCGGTGCTGCTCGTGCTGTGGCCGCGGCTGGCCCTGCGGGCCGAACGGTCGACGGCCGCGCCGGTGCTCGTCGCGAGCAGCGCGGTCGAGGATCCGGCGCCCGCGGGAACGCACGGCCAGGCCGGCCCCGCACTCCCGGTGCCACCGGCCGCCGCCCCCGAGGGGCCAGACGGGGCGGACGGGGCGGACCAGGCCGGCCGGGACGACGGGTCCCACCAACCGGCGGTGGGCGACGAGCTGGACGAGCTGGCCGCGCTGGACGGCCTCGACGCCGAGGACCTCGCTGACCAGGCCGGTCGGGCCCCGAGCGGGGCGGCGCACTGACACCGTGTGACGGTGATGCACCGTGACGCCCTGCCGCGCGTGCGGCGGCAGGGGCGCCCGCCTGCGCGTCCGCGCTTCCCGTGCGCCCTGCCCCGGCTGCCCGGCCCCGGGTGGCCGTGCCGTTGCCTGCGCGTAATGTCGTTCGATGACGACCCACGGGGGGACGGCGGAGGAGGGCGGTACGGGTGGAGCGCGGCACGGGACGCGGGGTGACACGTCGTGGGGTCCTGGGCGCGGCGGCGGTCGCAGGAGCCGTCGTCGGCGTGGGGTCCGGCCTGGCCGGGTGCGAGTCGGGTGGGGTCGCCACCCCCGCCGGCACGCATCGCGCCGACGGGACCGGCGCCACGCCCGCGCCGACCGGCGTCCAGTCCGCCGCCACGCTCGCCGAGAACGCCAAGCCGGGCGCCACCGACTGGCGGATCACCAGGCTGGGCGCGCCGGAGGACATCGAGGGCTACACCGACCGCGCCTCCGCCCGGCCTGGCGAGCCGCTCGCCCTGCACGTCTCGACGACGGCCCCGGCGTTCACGGTCTCCGCCTACCGGGTCGGCTGGTACGGCGGCGCGCAGGCCCGCCTCGTGTGGCGCTCGCAGCGGGTCACCGGCACGCGGCAGGCCGCCGCGGTGATCGAGCCGTCCACGCGGACCGTGCGGACGGGCTGGCGGCCGACGCTCGCGCTCGACACCCGCGACTGGCCCGAGGGCGCGTACCTGCTGCGCCTCGACGCTGTGAACGGCAGTCAGCGGTGGGTGCCGCTGATCCTGCGTTCACAGCAGGCGGGTGGGCGGGTGCTGGTGATGCACGGCACGGCGACCTGGCAGGCCTACAACACCTGGGGCGGCACCAGCCTCTACCAGGGTGTGAACGGCAGCTACGGCAGCAGGGCGCTGAAGGTCTCCTTCGACCGGCCCTACGCCGACGAGGGGGCGGAGAAGTTCCTCGTCTACGAGCGCGCCCTGGTGGTCCTCGCCGAGCGGCTCGGCCTGCCGCTGGCCTACACGACGGGGATCGACGTGCACACCGACCCGTCCGTGCTCGGCGGCGCGACCGCCGTGATGTCGCTCGGGCACGACGAGTACTGGACCCCGCAGCAGCGCAAGTCCGTCACCAAGGCCCGCGACACGGGCACCAACATCGCCTTCCTGGGTGCGAACACCTGCTTCCGCCGGATCCGGGTCGAGGACGACGGCCGCACCGTGGTCTGCTACAAGACGGACTACCGCGACGACCCCGCCTACATGCAGGACCGGGCGCTGACCACCACGGACTTCCGTTCCGGCCCGGCGGCGGACCCGGAGTCGTCGATGACGGGGGTCTTCTACGAGGGCTACCCGACCGACGCGCCGTACGTCGTGCACACACCCGACCACTGGCTTTTCGAGGGCACAGGCGTGCGCGCGGGCGACTCGTTCGCGCACCTGGTCGGCGTCGAGTACGACCGGGTCACCCCGGGTGCGCCGACGCCGCGGCCGATCGAGATCCTGGCCCACTCGCCGCTGGTCTGCAACGGCAACCACAGCCACTCCGACACGGCCTACTACACCGCCCGCAGCGGCGCCGGGGTCTTCGCCTCCGGCACGATGCGCTGGGTCGAGGGCCTGATGGCCGGAGGCCGCGACGACGGCGGCGACCACGGCATGGACGCCCGCACGGCCGCCTTCGTCACCCGGACGACGGAGAACCTGCTGAACGCCTTCGCCCTCGGACCGGTGGCGAACCACCGGCCGGGGCCGAAGGACAACGTGCAGGCGGTCTACGGCTGAGCCGGGCCCACCAGGCGGTGGCGGCGGTCACCAGGCGGCGTCAGCGGTCAGCAGCCGGCGTCAGCGGTCCGCGTTGAGCAGGTCCGCGACGACGTAGCCGGCCGAGTCGACGCCCTTGGTGCCGCCGACGACCTCGGCAGCGACGGAGATGTTGTCATCGAAGGCGACGAACCAGCCGTTGGTGCCGTCCTGCACCTCGGCGGTGCCGGTCTTGGCGCCGACGCCGCTCATGCCGCCGGTGCGCGGCGCGGCGGTGCCGCTCTGGGCCGTGTCGACCATCATCTGCCGCAGGTTGCTCGCGGTCTGGGGGCTGATGGCCTGGGCGGCCGGCTGCTGGGGCAGGCCCGGGACGAGGATCGGCTGCAGGAAGCCGCCATGCGCGACGGTCGCGCCGACGGAGGCCATCACCAGGGGGCTGACCAGGACGTCGCCCTGGCCGATCGCGTCCGCGGCGAGGTGGTTGCGGTCGGCGGCGGCCGGGATCGCGGGGTCCTGGGTGGCGACGCCGATGTGCCAGGAGCCGATGCCGAAGACGTTCGCGGCCTCCTGGCTGAGCGAGTCCAGGTGCGGCTGGGTGTTCTTGCCCCAGGCGTTGTCGAGCAGGCGGATGAAGGCGGTGTTGCAGGACATCGCGAAGGCGTCCTGCATGTCCGAGCCGGACGCCTGCTCGCCGTCCACGTTGTGGAAGATCTGCCCGAAGATCTGGACGGTGGGCGTGCAGTTCGCCGAGGTCCTCGGCCCCAGTCCGGCCTGGTCCATCAGTGTCGCCGCCGTGATGATCTTCATGGTGGAGCCGGGCGGTGAGTACCCGTTGATGGCCAGGTCGGCGTCCCCGTTGTAGGCGATCGCGCGGATCTGCCCGGTGTGGTGGTCGATGGCCACGACGCCGGACGCGTTGAGGGCGTGGGGGTCGTGCACCGCCTTCTCGGCCGCCGCCTGCAGCGTCGCGTCGAGGGTGGTCTTGAGCGTGGTCGGCGTTCCGGCGGTGAACACCTTGGCCGCGCTGACCGCCATGCCGGAGGCGTCGAGCACCGCGACGCCGCTGCCGGTCGTCCCGCTCGACTGGCCCGCGCCCTTGGTCCGCAGCTGGCTCAGGATGTCCGCGAGCGAGGGGAACTGGGCGGCCGTCAGCGGCTTGCCCTTGTCGTCGACCACCTGGACGCTCGTGGCGTCGGCCGGGACCGGGCCCGCCTGGAGGGACTGGCCGTCCTGCAGAGTGGGGTAGAGCACCGTGGGCGCCCACTTGACGGCCGTCTTGCCGTTCGTGCTCTGGACCACCGTCAGGGAGCCCTTGTAGGTCCAGGTGCCGCCCTTGACCTGGGCCGAGACGTCGTAGCTGACGAGCTCGGCCGCCGTGTCGTTGCTGGAGGCGCCGGCCGCGGTGATGTTCGAGAAGGTGATGCCCGTCAGGCCCAGGCCGTCGTGGTACTTCTGCAGCGCGGCCTGCGTGTTCAGCGGCGAGTCGGAGGCCTTGCCCGCGTCGGCGTAGTGGGTGGGCCCGGCCTGCCAGGCCTGGAGGAACATCGTGGCCTGCTGCTGCGCGACGGTCGCGCTGGGCGGGGTCGGCGAGAGCTGTGCGGCGCTGAACGTCGGCGGCGCGCTCGGCCCGCCGCCCAGCACCGCGCTGCCGATGTTGAAAGCGGCGTACCCGCCGCCCGCCACCATCGCCGTCGCCACCACGGCGACGGCGATCTTCGCGCCCTTGTTCATGCTCCGGCCCCCGAGAAGTGCTCAGTCCAGCTGTCCGTCGCACGGATGGTACGTGTGCGTTCACAGAGCAGGAAGGGATTTCAGGGATCCGTTATCGGAATCAGATCCAGGTGGGCCACCACATGCGGGCCCGCCAGCTGTCGATCGGAATCACCTGGGCGTCGTAGAGCGGGAGGAAATAGAGGAAATTCGCCATGATCGCGAGAATCAGGACACCCGCCCCGATCGCGCCGAGCAGGCGCCGGTCCCCGCGCGCCCTGGCGTGACCGAGGATCGCACCGATCATCAGTGCCACCGCGAGGGCGAGGTAGGGCTCGAAGTCGATCGTGTAGAAGAGGAAGATCGTCCGCTGCTGCCACTGGAACCACGGCAGGTACCCGGCCGCGACACCGACGCAGATTGCCGCCGCGCGCCAGTCCCGGCGGAAGAACCACCGGTACAGGCAGTACAGCAGCGCGAAGGTCGCGGTCCACCACAGCAGCGGTGTGCCGATGCCCAGCACCTCGCTGGAGCACTGCGCGACCGTGCAGCCGCTCTTCCCCAGCGTCGGCGACTCGTAGTAGAAGGACACCGGCCGCGCGTTGACCAACCAGCTCCACGGGTTGGACATGTAGGTGTGCGGGGTGTGCAGGTTGGTGTTGAAGTCCCAGATCTCCGAGTGGTAGTGCCACAGGCTGCGCAACGACTCGGGCACCCACGTCATGTCGAACTGCGGCAGGTTGTGCAGCGGTCCGATCGAGTCCGGGGAGAGGCCCTTGCGGCCGGCCGCCCAGTTGCGGTCGTACCCACCGGAGGTCGCCAGCCAGCCGGACCAGGAGGCGACGTACGTCAGCAGCGCCACGACGACCATCGAGAAGGTCGCCCACGGCGCGTCGTGCAGCAGCGCCGTCAGGTAGGGGCGCCGGGAGCCCGCCGTCTTGCGGGCGGCCGCGTCCCAGAGCACCGTCATGACACCGAAGAAGGCGACGAACCACAAGCCGTTCCACTTGGTCGCGCAGTCCAGACCCAGGCACACGCCCGCCAGCAGCCGGTACGGCCGCCAGCCCAGGCGCGCCGCGGTGGCGCGGGCGTGGTCCGGGGGCGCGTCGGGGTTGTCTGCGGTGGCCCCGACCAGGTCGGCCAGGCGGGCCCGGCTGCGGTCCCGGTCGATCAGCAGCAGACCGAACGCGCACAGGGCCCAGAACATCACCATCTGGTCGAGCAGGCCGGTGCGACTCATCACGTAGTGCAGGCCGTCCACGCTCAGCAGCAGACCCGCGACGCAGCCCAGCAGCGTGGAGCGGAACAGGCGGCGCCCGATCCGGCAGACCATCAGCACCGCGAGGGTACCCAGCACCGCGACCATGAACCGCCAGCCGAACGGGTTCAGGCCGAAGATCTGCTCGCCCAGTCCGATCACCCACTTGCCGGCCGGCGGGTGCGCGATGAACTCCGGACCGGTCGGGGTGGGGATGTGCTGCGGCGACTGCATGATGAGCGTGTTGGCGTTGTCCGCCCAGTTCCGCTCGTAACCGAAGTGCCAGATCGACCAGGCGTCCTTGGCGTAGTACGTCTCGTCGAAGATGATCGCGTTCGGCGTGCCGAGCTTCCAGAACGTCAGCACACCGGCGAAGAGCGTGATGAACAACGGGCCGATCCAGCCCGCCCAGCGGCAGGCGAACTGCCACAGGCCGTCCGGGACCCGCACGCCGAGCCGCGCGAGCACCGGCGAGGGCGCGCCCGTGGGCACGCCGGGCCCGTCCGGCATCGGCGGCACCAGGCGCTCCCGGAGCGGCGTGTGCCCGCTCGGCCGGTACCCGTACCGGCCGAGTCTGCGCGCCCACGGCGAGACCGGTTCACGCGCGGTCCGGCTCGCGCCGGTCCCGGTCCCGGTGGCGTCGACGGTCAGCGTCTCGGTCCTGTGTTCATGCACGCGAGCATCGTAGGGGCCGATCCTGTTCACACCAGAGGATCCACAGGATCTTCCGCTCGGTGAGTTCGGCCGGGTCGGCCCGCGCCCCTGGATCGTGCGACCGGCCCGGTGCGGAACAATGGGCGGGTGACAGGTCTACTCGTGCTGGCTGGAACCCCCATCGGTGACGTCGAGGACGCGCCGCCGAGGCTGGCGAAGGAGCTCGCCGAGGCGGACGTCATCGCCGCGGAGGACACGCGCCGTCTGCGGCGTCTCACCCAGGCGCTGGGGGTGGCGCCGACCGGGCGGATCGTCTCCTACTTCGAGGGCAACGAGGTCGGCCGCACCCCCGAACTGGTCGAGGCGCTGCTCGGCGGGGCCCGGGTGCTGCTGGTGACGGACGCGGGCATGCCGTCCGTCTCTGACCCCGGGTACCGGCTGGTCGCCGCGGCCGTCGAGGCGGGCGTGCGGATCACGGCCGTGCCGGGGCCCTCCGCCGTGCTGACCGCGCTGGCCCTGTCGGGGCTGCCGGTGGACCGTTTCTGCTTCGAGGGCTTCCTGCCGCGCAAGGGCGGCGAGCGCGGCGCCCGGCTGCGGGAGCTGGCCGCCGAGCCGCGCACGATGGTCTTCTTCGAGTCCCCGCACCGGATCGAGGAGTCCCTCAAGGCGATGGCCGAGGCCTTCGGCGCCGAGCGGGACGCCGCCGTCTGCCGTGAGCTGACCAAGACGTACGAGGAGGTCAAGCGCGGGCCCCTGGGCGAGCTGGCCGCCTGGGCCGCGGACGGCGTGCGCGGGGAGATCACCGTCGTGGTCGCCGGGGCGCCGCCCGCCGCGCCGACCGCCGTGGACGCGGCCGAGCTGGCCCGCCGGGTCGCGCTGCGCGTGGACGCGGGAGAGCACCGCAAGGAGGCGATCGCGGCGGTTGCGGTCGAGGCGGGCCTGCCCAAGCGCGAGGTCTTCGACGCGGTGGTGGCGGCGAAGTCGGCACCCTGACCTGCGCTTACCTTTCCGCCGAATGGGGCGTACGGTGGCGGGACAGGCAAATAAGGGACAAAGAGGCGCCCTCGTGATCCCCATGCCATCTCTCGGGGACGCCAAGAAGAACCAACTCTCCCCAAAGAAATGCCGTCGCCGCGCTGACCGGGCGGGCGGCGGGGAAATCATGGGGACGAGAAAGTCCCGCTCCGGGCGGACGCCCGCCGGGCACTGGGAGCACGTCATGAGCGAAACCTCCGCGCCCGCGCGTCGACCGAACCGACCGACCCTGGAGCCGGCCCACGAGGCCTACTCCTTCGCCTGCCTGAACTGCGGATTCGTCTGGGAACAGGCATACGAGATCGAGCACGTCGTCGACTACAACGGCCAGATGGTCTACCGCTACAAGGCCAACGGCGTCCCCGTCGCGTCGCCGTTGACGCACCCGGCCTGCCCGGGGTGCGGCGG
The DNA here is from genome assembly GCF_041261265.1 of Streptacidiphilus sp. MAP12-33. Classification (NCBI taxonomy): domain Bacteria; kingdom Bacillati; phylum Actinomycetota; class Actinomycetes; order Kitasatosporales; family Streptomycetaceae; genus Streptacidiphilus; species Streptacidiphilus sp. MAP12-33. Next base: position 19,140 of record NZ_JBGCCA010000006.1, on the reverse strand, counting down.
CCCGCATGTCCGGATCATGCAGTCGGGGCGGGTGGCCCACGCGAACGCCGGCCACTTCTACGACCCGGACACGCGCGAGGCACGCCTGCTGGCGGAACACATGGCCGAGAGCACGGGGGGCCGCGTGGAGGACCAGGGAGAGGTGCGGCCGACCGCGCCCCAAGCGCCGCGGCGCCACTGGTGGAGCCGCCGCCCCCGGTGACGATCCCGGTGGTGTTACCAACGCCGTTCTCGGTGCCGTTGCCGGTGCCGTTCGCGGTGGCGGGAGTGTCGCCGACCGAGGCGTGGTCACCCGGGCGGGGCCACCGTCGGCGGCCGATACCATTACGGCATGACCGCCGTCCAGAACACCGGTAAGAGCTACTACGTCTCGACGCCGATCTACTACGTCAACGACCGCCCGCACCTCGGTCACGCGTACACCACCGTCGCAGGCGACGTGCTGACCCGCTGGCACCGCCAGCGGGGCGAGCAGGTGTGGTACCTCACCGGGACGGACGAGCACGGCCAGAAGATCATGCGCACCGCCGAGGCCAACGGCGTCACGCCGCAGGAGTGGTGCGACAAGCTCGTCGAGGAGGCATGGAAGCCCCTCTGGGAGCACCTGGAGATCGCCAACGACGACTTCATCCGCACCACCGAGGACCGGCACACGGCCCGGGTGCAGGAGTTCGTCCAGGACCTGTACGACAAGGGCGAGATCTACCAGGGCGGCTACGAGGGCCCGTACTGCGTGGGTTGCGAGGAGTACAAGGCCCCGGGCGAGCTGCTCGACGGCGAGGGTGAGTTCGCGGGTCACAAGATCTGCGCCATCCACAAGAAGCCGGTCGAGATGCTCAAGGAGGAGAACTACTTCTTCAAGCTCTCCGAGTACGGCCCCAAGCTGCTGGAGTTCTACGCGGCCAACCCCGGCTTCATCCAGCCGGAGTCGGCGCGTAACGAGGTGGTCCGCTTCGTCGAGCAGGGCCTGCAGGACCTCTCCATCTCCCGGTCCACCTTCGACTGGGGCGTGCAGATCCCGTGGGACCCGAAGCACGTCATCTACGTGTGGGTGGACGCGCTGCTCAACTACGCCACCGCCGTCGGCTACGGATCCGACCAGGAGAAGTTCGAGTCGACCTTCCCGGCCGACGTGCACCTGGTGGGCAAGGACATCCTCCGCTTCCACGCGGTGATCTGGCCGGCGATGCTGATGGCCAACGGCCTGCCGCTGCCCAAGCGCGTGGTCGCCAACGGCTGGCTGATGGTCGGCGGCGAGAAGATGAGCAAGTCCAACCTGACCGGCATCGCCCCGCAGGACCTGACCCAGCACTTCGGCGTGGACGCGTACCGGTACTACTTCCTGCGCGCGATCCCGTTCGGCACCGACGGCTCGTTCTCGTGGGAGGACTTCTCCGCCCGCTACACCTCCGAGCTCGCCAACGACTTCGGCAACCTCGCCTCGCGGGTGGCGGCCATGGTCGGCAAGTACTTCGACGGCGTGCTGCCGGCCGCGACGGCGTCCGGCCCGGCCGAGGAGGCGCTGGCCGCGGGTCTGGCGAAGGCTGTCGCCGAGTCGGACGACAAGATCGGCGAGAAGCTGGACTTCGCCGGCGGCATCGCGGCGATCTTCGAGTTCGTCAAGCAGGTCAACGGCTACCTCACCGAGCAGGAGCCGTGGAAGGTCGCCAAGGACGAGTCCGCGGAGGGCCAGGCCCGCCTCGCGACGATCCTCTACGCGGCGGCGGAGTCGCTGCGCGGCGTGGCGGTCCTGCTGAACTCGGTCATGCCGCGGGTCTCGGGCCTGCTGTGGGACTCCCTCGGCGCGGAGGCCGTGCTCGGCGCGCTGGCCGACCAGCGGATCGGCGAGGCGGCGCAGTGGGGCACGCTTCCGGCGGGCGTCACGGTCACCAAGGGTGAGATCCTCTTCCCGCGCCTTGAGGAGAAGAAGGACTAAGAGGCAGTCGCACGTCCCCAGGGGCGCGGGGAACTGCGCGAGAACCACTGATGAGCGGATGGCCCTGCACGTTCGGGGTTCTTCCGCCGAGGGTGGCTTGTCGCGCGGTTCCTCGCGCCCCTCACGTGGCTGAGAAAGGTTTTCAACGTGGCCCGCTCCAAGGGTGACAACACGGCGCCTCCGGCGCCGGAGCCGCTGCGGGTGCCCGTCGCGGACTCGCACACGCATCTGGACATGCAGGACGCGACCCCCGAGGAGATCCTCGCCAAGGCCGCGTCCGTCGGTGTGAACACGGTCGTCCAGGTCGGGTGCGACATTCCCGGTTCACGCTGGGCCGCGGAGCTCGCGGCGGTACACGCGAACGTGCACGCCACGGTGTCCCTGCATCCGAACGAGGCGCCGCGGATCGTGCTCGGCGACCCGGACGGCTGGAGCGGTCAGAAGCGCGGCCCGGGCGGGATGGCGGCGCTGGACGCCGCGATCGCGGAGATCGACGCGCTGGCCGGGCTGCCGCAGGTGCGGGGCGTGGGGGAGACCGGGCTGGACTACTTCCGCACCGGGCCCGAGGGCGTGGAGATCCAGCAGGAGTCGTTCCGCCGTCACATCGCGCTGGCGAAGAAGCACGGCAAGGCGCTGGTGATCCACGACCGCGACGCCCACGGGGACGTGCTGCGCATCCTGGTCGAGGAGGGCGCGCCCGATCGGACCGTCTTCCACTGCTACTCCGGTGACGAGGAGATGGCCAAGGTCTGTGCGGAGGCGGGGTACTACCTGTCGTTCGCGGGGCCCGTCACCTTCCCGGCCAACCACCACCTGCGGGCGGCGCTGGCCGTCACTCCGATGGACCGCATCCTGGTGGAGACGGACGCGCCGTTCCTGACGCCGGCGCCGTTCCGGGGGCGGCCGAACGCGCCGTACCTGATCCCCCTCACGCTGCGCGCGATGGCGCAGGTCAAGGGCGTCGGGGAGGACGAGATGGCGGCGGCGGTCGCGGCGAACACGGCGCGCGCGTTCGATTACTGACACGCGGCGTCCGCTCGCGGTTCCACCCTCCGGGGGACGTGACGGTCGCCCCCGGAGGTCGTTGAACAGTCCGCGGTCGAGGGGCCGCAGGTGGACGAACGACCAGGTGGGAGCACGCGTGAACGTTTCTTCGGGCGGAGCCTCCGGCGGGGCGCAGCGTACCGTGCCGCAGGCGCTGATCCTGGCCCTGCTGGTCGGCGGCACCGGCGCGTTCCTGGCCGAGGAGGCGCGGAGCGCGGACGCGGAGCGGGTCGCCGAGGCGGCGGACGTGCTGCCGGACGGCGCCCTCGCGGGTGTCCCGCAGGCGAGCCGGGCCGGGGACGCCGCGCCCGGTGGCGCCGTCGAGGCGGCAGACGCGCGTGCCGCGGCCGTGGCGCTGTCGGCTCCGCGCACGGTGGAGACACTGGTGCTGCCGCACGCGCCGGGAGCGCCCGCCGCCCCGCAGCTGCCCTCCCGGCCGCGGCACGCCCGGCCCCGCCACCGCGCGGCGGAGGAGGTCCGCCCGGCCGGCCTCGCCGAGCAGGCCGCGAACCGTGGCCGGCACCGTGCGTCCTCTCCGCTCGTGCACTTCGGGACGGGCGCGCTCGACTGGTCCGCCCTCGCCCGCTGCGAGTCGGGCGGCAACCCGCACATCACCGACCCGTCCGGGCGCTACGGCGGGCTCTACCAGTTCGACGCCCACACCTGGCACAGTCTCGGCGGCCGCGGCCTCCCGCAGAACGCCTCCGCCTCCGAACAGACCTCCCGTGCCGTCGCCCTCTTCCACGAGCGCGGCTCCGCGCCCTGGCCCGTCTGCGGTCACCGCGCGGAGCACTGATCCGGCCGCCGGTCCGCGCCGCGCGGCCGCAGCTCTGGGCGGGGCCCCCGGGCCCGTATCCTTGCCGGGTGAGCACCACCGATCCCGAATCCGCCCCTTCCGCAGAGTCCGGCACGGCGCCGTCCGACTCCGCGCTGCTGGGCCCCGCTGACGTCCGTGAACTGGCCGGACGGCTCGGCGTACGGCCGACCAAGCAGCGCGGGCAGAACTTCGTCATCGACGCGAACACCGTCCGGCGGATCGTGCGCGCGGCGGAGGTGCGGCCCGACGACGTCGTCGTGGAGGTCGGACCGGGGCTCGGCTCGCTGACGCTCGGGCTGCTGGAGGCCGTGGACCGGGTCACCGCGATCGAGATCGACCCGCTGCTGGCGCAGCACCTGCCGACCACCGTCGCCGCGCGGATGCCGGCGAAGGCGGACCGGTTCGCGCTGGTGCACGCGGACGCGATGACCGTCACCGAGCTGCCGGGCCCGGCGCCCACCGCGCTGGTGGCCAACCTGCCGTACAACGTGGCGGTCCCGGTGCTGCTGCACATGCTGGAGATGTTCCCCAGCATCGAGCGCACGCTGGTCATGGTCCAGTCGGAGGTCGCCGACCGGCTCGCCGCGCAGCCGGGCAACAAGGTCTACGGGGTGCCCTCGGTCAAGGCCCAGTGGTACGCGCGGGTCAAGCGCGCCGGGGCGATCGGCCGCAACGTGTTCTGGCCCGCGCCGAACGTCGACTCCGGTCTGGTCTCGCTGGTGCGCCGTGACGAGCCGCTGAAGACGACCGCCACGCGGCAGGAGGTCTTCGCCGTGGTCGACGCGGCGTTCGCCCAGCGGCGCAAGACCCTGCGCGCCGCGCTCGCGGGCTGGGCGGGCAGCCCGGCCGCCGCCGAGGCCGCGCTCGCCGCCGCCGGGCTCGACCACCGGCTGCGCGGCGAGGCGCTGACGGTGGAGCAGTTCATCGCCATCGCCGAGAACAAGCCGCCCACGCCGCAGGGCTGAGCGTCTTCCCTCCCGTCAGGCCTGCGTCCGCCTCAGCACACAGTCAGTCACCAGGAGCCTTCCGCCGATGAACGCGTCCGAGTCCGTCCTCGAACCGGCTTCCGCGTCCCTGCCCGACAGCGTCACCGTCCGCGTCCCGGCCAAGGTCAACGTGCAGCTGGCGGTGGGCGGCCGCCGGGCGGACGGGTTCCACGCGCTGGCGACCGTCTTCTTCGCGGTCGGCCTGTGGGACACCGTCACCGCGCGTCCGGGCCGGGGCGTCACGCTGACCGTCTCCGGCCGGGACGCCGACGTCGTGCCGACGGACGACAGCAACCTGGCCGCCCGCGCGGCGCTGGCGCTCGCCGCGCACCACGGCGTGGAGGCGAACGTCGCGCTGCACATCGACAAGGACATCCCCGTCGCGGGCGGCATGGCCGGCGGCAGCGCGGACGCGGCGGCGGCGCTGCTCGCCTGCGACGTGCTGTGGGGACTGGGCACGGACCGCGAGACGCTCTTCGGCCTCGCGGCCGACCTCGGCAGCGACGTGCCGTTCTCGATGCACGGCGGGGTGGCGCTCGGTGAGGGCCGCGGCGAGCGGCTGACGCCGGTGCCGGTCGGCGGCACGTTCCACTGGGTCTTCGCCGTCGCCGACGGCGGCCTGTCCACACCCGCCGTCTACGGCGAGTGCGACCGCCTGCGCGAGGAGGCCGGCGGCCCCGGCGGCGCGGACGAGTCCCGCGTGCCGCAGCCGAGCGCGGATGCCGCCCTGTTGGACGCCCTCGCGTCCGGCGACGCCGCCGCGCTCGGGGCGGCCCTCGGCAACGACCTCCAGCCGGCCGCGCTCTCGCTGCGCCCCGCCCTGGCACGGACGCTGCGGGCGGGAACCGAGGCGGGCGCGATCGGGGCCCTGGTCTCCGGCTCCGGCCCCACCTGCGCGTTCCTGGCCAAGGACGCCGGCGCGGCCGCGGCGGTCGCGGCCGCGCTGGTCAAGTCCGGCACCTGCCGCGAGGTCCGGCTCACGGAAGGCCCGGTCCCGGGCGCGACCCTGGCCTGATCCGCGGGCCCGAGCGGCCGGTCCGAGTGGCCGGTCCGGGCGTCCCGCCTGAGCGGCCGGCCCGGTCGCGCGGGTCAGCGGGTGGTGAACGCGCCGCCGTTCACGTGGATGGTCTGGCCAGTGAGATGGCGGGCGCCCGGGGAGGCGAGGAAGAAGACCGTCTCGGCGACGTCGAAAGGCGTGCCGGGGCGGCCGTCGTGCGTCTCGGCGACCAGGGAGGCGTGGCGTTCGGGCGTCATCGCGCCCTGGAAGAACCCGGTGTCGGCGATGTAGCCGCACGAGACCACGTTGGCGCTGACCCCGTGCGGGCCGAGCTCCGCGGAGAGAAAGCCGTTCCACGCCTGCAAAGCGGCCTTCGCCGCGCCGTAGGAGCCCCCACGGCGCTCCGCGCCGATGGAGCCGATGCTGATCACGCTGCCTCCGGGTGTGAACCGGTCGCGCAGGGCGTCGGTGGTGAGCACGGCTGTCAGCACGTTGAGGCGGTACATCGCCTCCCACTGCTCCAGCAGGCCGCCGCCCTCCGGCGTGGGGGCGAGTCCGCCGGCCGCGTTCACCAGGACGTCGACCCGGTCCCCGACCTGCTCCGCGAGCCGGGCCACGGCCTGCGGGTCGGTGCCGTCGCAGACCACGCCCGTCACGCCGGACCCGGCGGCCACCGCGTCCAGCCGGTCCTTCCGCCGCCCGGTGACGAACACCCGGGCCCGCTCGTCGGCGGCGAACCGCGCGGCCACCGCCCGTCCGATCCCGCTGCTCCCGCCGGTCACCACCACCGTGCGCAGGTCCGTCATCGACTTCCGCCCTCCCCGACAGCTGTATGTTTAGAGCTAAACGTAGCAGTGCGACGAGGGGAAGGCGCAGTGACGGAGTTCGGGCCGCAGATCGAGGCGGCGGAGATCGCCGCCGCCTGGCAGCGCGAGCGGCCGGGGACACCGACCGGGTCGATCGAGATCGTCACGCCGATCCTGCGGCTGGCCAAGCTGTTCGCCGACGACCGCGCGCGGGTCCTGCGGGCGGCTGGTCTCGACTCCGCGACCTTGGACCTGCTCTCGGTGCTGCGCCGCGCCGGGGCCCCCTACGCGCTGACCACCCGGGAGCTCACCCGCCGGACCCTGGTCACCGCCGGCGCGATCTCGCAGCGCGTCGCCCGCGCCGAGCGGGAGGGCCTGGTGGAGCGCCGTGGCACCCCGGAGCCGGGTTCGCGCGCCGTACTGGTCTCCCTCACGCAGGCGGGGCACGCGCTCGTCGAGCGGTCCGTCGACGCCGTGCTCGGCCGGGAGGCGCAACTGGTCGGCGGCCTCGATCCGGAGCAGCGTGCGGCGCTGTCCGGGCTGCTCGATCGACTGCTGGCCGACGCCCGATCCCGGATCGGCGAACCGAGCTGAACGCCCGGCCCACTACCCTGGTAGGTCGGCACCTCATCCGAGCCCCCGCAGGAGCGCAGCACTCGTGGCAGTCAACCTCGTCACCGTCGAAGCCGTCACCAAGGTCTTCGGCACCCGAGCCGTGCTCGACGGCGTGTCCGTCGGCGTCAGTGAGGGTGACCGGATCGGCGTGGTCGGCCGCAACGGAGACGGCAAGTCGACGCTCACGCAGATCATGGCCAAGAGCCAGGAGCCGGACACCGGCCGTGTGACGCACGTGACCGGCCTCGCCATCGGCGTGCTGGCCCAGGGCGACGCGCTGGACCCGAAGGCGACCATCCGCCACGAGGTGGTCGGCGACAAGGCCGACCACGAGTGGGCGGGCGACGCCCGCATCCGCGACGTGCTCACCGGCCTGTTCGACGGCCTGGACCTGTCCGGCTTCCCGCAGGGCCTGGACACCGTCATCGGCCCGCTCTCCGGCGGTGAGCGACGCCGGATCGCGCTGGCGAAGCTGCTGATCGAGGACCACGACCTGCTGGTCCTGGACGAGCCGACCAACCACCTCGACGTCGAGGGCATCGCCTGGCTCGCCGGGCACCTCCAGGCGCGCCGTAGCGCGCTCGTCGTCGTCACCCACGACCGCTGGTTCCTCGACCAGGTCTGCACCCGGATGTGGGACGTGGAGTCCGGCGCCGTCCACGAGTACGAGGGCGGCTACTCCGACTACGTCTTCGCCCGCGCCGAGCGCTCCAGGATCGCGGCGACGGAGGAGACCAAGCGGCAGAACCTGGTCCGCAAGGAGCTGGCCTGGCTGCGCCGCGGTGCCCCCGCCCGTACCTCGAAGCCGCGCTACCGCGTCGAGGCTGCGAACGAGCTGATCGCGGACGTGCCGCCGCCGCGCGACCGGGTCGAGCTGATGAAGTTCGCCAACTCACGGCTCGGCCGGACGGTCTTCGACCTGGAGGACGTGACCGTCCAGGCCGGTGACAAGCTGCTGCTGGAACGTCTCACCTGGCAGCTCGGCCCTGGCGACCGCGTCGGCCTGGTCGGTGTGAACGGCGCCGGCAAGACCTCCCTCATGCGCGCGATGCAGCAGGCCTGGGCCAGCGACGGCGAGCAGCAGCCGGCCGGCGGCAAGGTCGCGGTCGGCAAGACCGTCAAGCTCGCCTACCTCTCCCAGGAGGTCGCCGAACTGCCCGGCACGCTGCGCGTGCTGGAGGCGGTGGAGCAGGTGCGCGGCCGCGTCGACCTGGGCAAGGGCCGTGAACTGTCCGCGAGCCAGCTCTGCGAGACGTTCGGGTTCACAAAGGAGAAGCAGTGGACGCCCGTCGCCGATCTCTCCGGTGGTGAGCGGCGCCGGCTGCAGCTGCTGCGCCTGCTCATGGACGAGCCCAACGTGCTGTTCATGGACGAGCCCACCAACGACCTCGACATCGAGACCCTCAACCAGCTGGAGGACCTCCTCGACGGCTGGCCGGGGTCGCTCGTGGTGATCTCGCACGACCGGTTCTTTATCGAGCGCACCACGGACAACGTCTGGGCGCTGCTCGGCGACCGCCGTCTGCGGATGCTGCCGCGCGGCATCGACGAGTACCTGGAGCGCCGCGCCGCCCTGGTCGAGGCCACGGCCCCGGCCCCGGTCGCCAAGAAGGCCGGCGGCGACACCCGTGCGGCGAAGAAGGAGCTCCAGCGGATCGAGCGCCAGCTCGCCAAGCTGGAGGAGAAGGAGACCAAGCTCCACGCCCAGATGGCCGAGCACGCCGCGGACTTCGGCAGGATCGCCGAGCTGGACACCCAGCTGCGCGCCGTCAAGGACGAGCGCGACGAGCTGGAGATGCAGTGGCTGGAGCTCGCCGAAGACGCGTGAGCGTCCCGGGGCCGGCTCCCGCCCCTCCGGGGAGATGTCCGAACCTCCGGGCCAACTGACGGCGCGTCGGTACCGGTGTGTACAGTCGATGGCTGGTTCGGAGACGAGGAGTCTGATGGTTGACGCCCTGGAGGGGTTCGCGAACCGTCTGTGGACGGAGCCGCCGGCCATCGGGTTCAGTGCGGGCGCCGACATGCATCTGGCGGCGCTCGCCGTATGGGTGGCCGGGCTCTACGGATTCAGCTACGAGGGCCCGATGTTCCCGGATCAACGGCGGCGTTTCGTAGGTCAGTTGCGCTTCCGGCGCAGCGAGGATCCGCTCGCGCGGCGCACCGCCGCGTGGATGCGCAATCCGGCCGCCGACCAGGCGCTGCCGCCGCCCGTGCACTGGCATGTGAACGGCGGTATCGGGTTCCATCCGCCTGGCTGGCCGCAGGAGGCGCGGGCGTATCCGACACCGGACGCCCAGGTGGCGCTGGCCAGGATGGAAGAGCGGATCACCTGGGAGTTCGGGCGCAGGCCCAAGCGCGGGCGGCCGGACGTCCAGATTCCCGAGGTGTCCCTTCCCGCGCCGATGGACCGCCCGTACACGACATGATGGGGGAAAGAGTGCAGCAACCGTTCGAGCGGTTGGCCCAAGCCCAGGGCCGGCTGTCCCGGCTCGTCGACATAGCCAGGAGGGCGAGCGAGGTGCCGGTCGGCGCCTTCGAGGACCAGGACCGTTCGGGTTCGGTCCGGGTCCGCCTGGCCGAGGACGGATTGCCCGAGAGCATCCGGCTGCTGTCGGGATGGCGCGGCAAGTGTGGGACCGGGGGGCTGTCCGGGGCCGTCCTCGAGGCGGCGCAGCAGGCCATGGCCCGCCGCATGGCCTCGTGGGCAAAGGCGTTGGACGACTCGGGTGTCACCGAGATGGTGGCGACGGTGGACCAGCCGGCAGCGGCTCCCGCGGCGGGCCACGCCGGCCAGGAGCGCAGCCCCTTCCAGGCCGCGGCGTACGCCGCGCAGGAGCCGCCGAGGGAGCTCTCGGCCATCGTCGAGGACGCGTTCTCACTGCTCGACGCGTTCGACGGCGGTCCGGGCGGCGGTGGCCTGGCCACCGGTACGCACGCGGGGGGCAGCACCGAGAGCGTCTCCATCGTGCTGACCGAGCACGCCATCCGGAGCTGCGTCGTCGACTCGCGGTGGGCGGAGACCCAGGACGACGGCCGGATCGAGGCCGCCCTGCGTTCGGCCCTGCACGAGGCGAGGCAGGCCGCCGCCACTCGGGGCCCGGACTTCCGCGACCGCAGCGGCGCGCTGGTCGCCGAGCTGATGGCCAGGATCGCGGGTGTATCCCAGGGGAGCCGGCCCACCTCGACCCGCGAAGGAGCGTTCTGATGAGTGGTCAGGGCTACACCGTCACCGTGGACACGCTCTACAAGGAGGCGGGCACCTGGAACGACGAGGGCTACAAGCTGTCCACCATCAAGGCGGACGTGATGCCGCTGCGGATGGGTGGCGTCCCGGCGGGCATCTTCGAACCCCTCGCGTCGTCGATCGACGCCTTGGTGCAGTCGATGGCGGACCGTGCGTCGGAAGGGAGTGACGAGATGTACAGGATCGCGGGGGCCCTGCGCATGACGGCCAACGGCTACGAGACCCACGAGACCGCGACGGCCCAGTCGTTCAACACCCTGCACGGCTGACCGGACGCATCGGAGGATCGCAGTGTTCAACCCCTCGCAGTTCCACGAGACCGTCCAGCGGATCAACACCAAGGTCCCGGACGTGCAGCACAAGGCTTCGCAGATCGACATCGCCTCGGTCAAGCTGGCCAACGAGTGGTTCATCCCCGAGCCGGTCGCCCGGCTGATCATCTGGCTGAAGGACGAGCTGATCAAGCTCGTCGAAGAGCTGATGAACATGATGACGCAGGTCATGGAAGGCATCGAGGCGCCGATCACCATGTGGGAGGACGCCTACAAGTGGGAGACCGTGCGTGGCATCGCCACCAGCGTCGCCGCTGACGTGAACCCGTCCTCGCTGGGTTCCACCGGGCAGTGGACCGGCGATGCCGCGACGGCGTACACGAACGCCATCGGCCCTCAGTCGACCGCGGCCGCACAGCTCGCCACGATCGCCGACTCCACGGCCAGTTCGCTGCGGTCCTGTGCGGAGGCGGGGCTCGCCTTCTACATTGCGGTGGCGCTCGTCGTGGCCCAGTTCATCGCCGCGGAGATCACCGCCGCCGCGGGTGACGCGAGCGTCGTGGCTGCGCCCGCCGGCCTCGCGGCCGGGCTGGCTGCGGCCGCCACGGCGGTCGGTGTCTTCGTCGGCCTGGTCGCGGCGATCGGCACCCTGATCGGTACCGAGGCCAGCCAGGTGTCGACCCTGCACGGCCTGGCCGTGGACAGTACCGCCTTCCCGAGCGGTCGTTGGCCCGTCGCGACGAACATCTGAGGGCACCCGGGCGGGTGCCGGCGGCGTGGCGCTCCACGCGGTGATCGGTGGAGCGCTCGCGGCCCCGGAGGGCGGGGAAGATCCCGGATTTCACATCTGGCCGCTGGCCAGGTAATGTCTTCCTCGTTCGCCCCTATAGCTCAGTCGGTAGAGCGTCTCCATGGTAAGGAGAAGGTCTGCGGTTCGATTCCGCATGGGGGCTCCGCAACGAAGGCCCGCATCCGATCCGGATGCGGGCCTTCGGCGTTCTGATCCCCCGTTCGGGCGGTGTTGTGGCGGACCTCGGGCACAATGCGCTGTGATGGGTCGTCACACATCGTGCCAGGGGAGGGCGGAGGGCGCCGTGGGTGTTCGGCTCGTGGTCGTGGACGACCACCGGTTGCTCGCGGAGGCGCTGGCCGCGGCCTTGCAGTTGCGTGGGCACCGGGTGCTCGCTGTCGGGACGCCGACGGGCGTCGCCGCCGATCTGGTGGCGAGCCGGAGGCCGGAGGCGTGCCTGCTGGGGGTGGCCCGGCCGCAGGACGGGGCCGCGCTCGACGCGATCCGGCGGATCCGGCGGGAGCGGCCGGAGGTCGCGGTCGTGGTGATGGGCAATGTGGACCACCTCGCCGGAGTGGCCGCGGCGTTCGCGGCCGGGGCGGCCGGGTACGTCCGGCAGGACGAGCGGATCGAGGTCGTCGAGCGCGCGCTCGGACGGGTGCGGGCGGGGGAGGCCGCGGTCTCGCCGGAGCTGCTGCGGGTCGCGTTCGACCAGCTGTTGCGACCGGCCTCGGAGCCGGACGACGAGGCGCTGCGCCTGCTGCGGCTGCTGACCCGGCGCGAGGCGGAGGTGCTGGCCAGGATCGCCGAAGGCCAGGACACGCACGAGATCGCCGAAGGCATGCGGATCGCGCCGAGCACCGCGCGGACCCATGTGCAGCGGGTTCTGGTGAAGCTCGGCGCGCGCACCCGCCTGGAGGCGGCCGCCGTCGCGGCGCGGACCGGGTTGCTGGAGCAGGTCGGCGGCTCCGCCGACTGAGCGGATGTTCGACATGTCGATGTGAAAACGAACAGTTCCGAACAGTTCCTTCCGAATCTCGGAGGGTTCTCGATGCCCGCTGCTCACTTGGGCGAGGAGTCTCCCCCCGGCCTGTTGACTGCTGCTTGTTTATGTTCGATTATGTTGAACCGAGCGAGCGAGAACGTCTGCGAGGCCGACCTTGGAGAACCCCGTAGTGAAGAAGACCAGCACGCGACTGGCCGACGGCCGTGAGTTGATCTACTACGACTCCCGTGACGACGCCGTCCGCGACGCCGAGGACCGCCGGCCGCTGCCGCACGGTGAGACCCTCTCCGAACTGCGCCACGACCCCGTACTCGACGAGTGGGTGGTCGTCGCCGCCCATCGGCAGGGCCGGATCTACCACCCGCCGGCGGACGAGTGCCCGCTCTGTCCCTCCCGGGACGGGCGCCTGAGCGAGATCCCCGAGCCCGACTACGAGGTCGTGGTCTTCGAGAACCGCTTCCCCTCTCTGGCCACCCACCCGCACCCCGAGCAGGTCCGGGCGACGCCGCCACACGTGATCAGGCCGGCGGCCGGGCGCTGCGAGGTGGTCTGCTTCACCCCCGACCACGACGCCTCCTTCGCCGACCTCACGCCACGCCAGGTCGCCACGGTGCTGGAGGCCTGGACGGACCGCACCGCCGAGCTGTCCGCGCTGCCCGGAGTCGAGCAGGTCTTCTGCTTCGAGAACCGTGGAGCGGAGATCGGGGTCACCCTGGGCCACCCGCACGGGCAGATCTACGCCTACCCGTTCGTGACCCCGCGCACGGAGCGGATGACCGCCGCGGCCGCCGCGCACCGGCGCGAGACCGGACGCAACCTCTTCGAGGACCAGCTGGCGGCGGAGCGCGTGTCCGGCGAGCGGATCGTCGTCGCGGGGGAGCACTGGACCGCCTTCGTGCCGTTCGCGGCCCACTGGCCCTATGAAGTGCATCTGTATCCCAACCGCCGGGTCCGTGACCTGCTCGCGCTCAACGACGACGAGCGCGCCGAGTTCACACACGTGTACCTCGACCTGCTGCGGCGCTTCGACCTGCTGTTCACAGCGGAGGAGCCGGGGCAGGAGGGGAGCACGGGGGGCGCGGTCAACAGGACGCCGTACATCGCCGCCTGGCACCAGGCCCCCGTGCGGCACGGCGCCGGTGCCCGGGAGGGAGCCGATGAGCTGGCGCTTCACATGGAGCTCTTCACCATCCGTCGTACCGTAGGGAAGCTCAAGTTCCTGGCCGGCTCGGAGTCCGGCATGGACGTGTTCATCAACGACGTCGCGCCCGAGAACGCCGCGCGACGCCTGCGGGAGGTCAAGCCATGAGTCAGTACCTGGTCACCGGTGGCGCCGGCTACGTCGGGGGTGTCGTTGCGGCGCACCTGCTGGAGGCGGGGCACCAGGTGGTCGTTCTCGACGACCTGTCGACGGGCTTCCGCGAGTCGGTGCCCGACGGGGCGACCTTCGTGCAGGGCCGGGTCCAGGACGCCGCCGAGGTGCTGGACGGCTCCTTCGACGGGGTGCTGCACTTCGCCGCCAGCTCCCAGGTGGGCGAGTCCGTGGTGGACCCGGAGAAGTACTGGCGCAACAACGTGGCGGGCTCGCTGGAGCTGCTGACAGCGATGCGCAAGACGGGCGTGCGCCGCCTGGTCTTCTCCTCCACGGCCGCCGTCTACGGCGAGCCGGAGACGACGCCGATCGTCGAGACCGCGCCGACCAGCCCGACCAACCCGTACGGCGCCAGCAAGCTGGCCGTCGACCACATGATCACCAGTGAGGCGAACGCCCACGGCCTGGCCGCGGTGTCGCTGCGCTACTTCAACGTCGCCGGGGCCTACGGCCGCCAGGGCGAGCGCCACGACCCGGAGTCGCACCTGATCCCGCTGGTCATCCAGGCCGCGCTGGGCAGTCGCCCGCACATCTCCGTCTTCGGCGAGGACTACCCGACGCCCGACGGCACCTGCGTACGCGACTACATCCACGTCGCCGACCTGGCGGAGGCCCACCTGCTGGCCCTTGGCGCCGCCAGGTCCGGCGAGCACCTGATCTGCAACCTCGGCAACGGCAACGGCTTCTCGGTGCGCGAGGTCATCGAGGCCGTGCGCCGGGTGACGGGCCGTGAGATCAAGGCGGTCGTCGCCGAGCGCCGTCCCGGTGATCCGGCCGTGCTGGTGGCCTCCGCCGACCGCGCGCACCAGGCCCTCGGCTGGCGTCCGCGCCGGGCCGATCTGGACGGCATCGTCGCCGACGCCTGGGAGTTCGCGCTCTCCCTCGCCGGCGAGAACGCGTCCGCCGTACCGCAGCATCCCTGACACCCCGCCCCCGCCGCGAGCCCCGGTCCAGCTGCCGGGGCCCGGTGCGGTGCGACTCCGCAGCCCTAGGAGATCCCGCCCGTGAACACGCCGCACGAGTCCGCCGTCCTGGTCGCCGAGGAGTTCGTCGCTCTGTACGGGCGGGAGCCGGAGGGCGTCTGGCAGGCGCCCGGCCGGATCAACCTGATCGGCGAGCACACCGACTACAACGACGGCTTCGTGCTGCCGGTGGCCCTGCCGCACGCCGCCCGTGTCGCGGTGGCCCGTCGGGACGACGGCCGGGTGCGGGTGCACAGTTCACAGGGCGACGGGGTCGTGGTCGAGTTCACGGTCGACTCGATGGCGCCGGGGTCCGTCGAGGGCTGGGCCGCCTATCCGGCGGGCGCGTTGTGGGTGCTGCGCGAAGAGGGGCACGCGGTGCCCGGGATCGACCTGCACCTGGACAGCGAGGTGCCGTTCGGAGCCGGGCTCTCCTCCTCGGCGGCGCTGCAGTGCGCGGTGCTGCTGGCCTGTGACGAGCTGCTCGGCCTCGGCATCGAGCGGCCGCGGCTGGCGCGGCTCGCACAGCGGGCGGAGAACGACTACGTGGGCGCGCCGGTCGGCGTGATGGACCAGACGGCCTCGCTCTGCTGCACCGAGGGGGCCGCGCTCTTCCTGGACACCCGTGACATGTCGCAGCGCCAGGTTCCGCTCGATCTGGCCGCGGGTGGCCTGGTCCTCCTCGTCGTCGACACCCGGGTGGAGCACGGCCACGCGGATGGCGCCTATCGTCACCGCCGGGCCGGCTGCGAGCGCTCCGCGGACTTGCTGGGCGTCAAGGCGCTGCGCGACGTCGATGTCGAGGCGGCGGACGGCGCCGCGCTGGACGCGCTGCTCGCGCGGCTGCCGGAGGAGGAGCTGCGGCGGCTCACTCGGCACGTGGTCACCGAGAACGCCCGCGTGCTGGCGGCCGAGCGGCTGCTGGCCGCCGGTGAGCTGCGAGCCCTCGGGCCCGTCCTCACGGCCGGTCATGCCTCCCAGCGGGACGACTTCGCGATCTCGTGCCCGCAGTCCGACACGGCGGTGGACACCGCTCTCGCCCACGGCGCGCTCGGCGCGCGCCAGACGGGCGGCGGATTCGGCGGCTGCGTGATCGTGCTGACCGAGCCGGTCCGGGTGGCGGGGATCTCGGCGGCGATCGAGGCGGCCTACGCCGCCGAGGACGGCTGGAACGCCCCGGCCTTCTTCACCGCGACCCCCGCCCCCGGCGCGCGGCGGCTGGGGTGACCAACTCATAAGTCGAGCTTATGGGGTCATAAAGAACGACTGACTACTGTGGCAGGGTGATCCAGGTGAGGGTTGCCTAACCAGAAGGTTCGCCCTCGCCTTCGTCCGTCCTGCTGTCGTTCCGAGGAGTACTCCGTCATGACTCGCCCCCTGCGGATCGCCGTCGTCGGGTCCGGTCCCGCCGGCATCTACGCCGCCGATGCCCTGCTCAAGTCGGACGTCGCGCAGGACCCGGGCGTGTCCATCGACATCCTCGAGCGCATGCCTGCCCCGTTCGGCCTGATCCGGTACGGCGTCGCCCCCGACCACCCGCGGATCAAGGGCATCATCGCCGCGCTGCACCAGGTGATGGACAAGCCGCAGGTACGCCTCTTCGGCAACGTCGACTACCCGAACGACCTCACCCTCGACGAGCTGAGGAACTTCTACGACGCGGTGGTCTTCGCGACCGGCGCCAACGCCGACCGCGCCCTCGGCATCCCCGGGATCGATCTGGAGGGCTCCTACGGCGCGGCCGACTTCGTGTTCTGGTACGACGGCCACCCCGACGTCCCGCGCAGTTGGCCGCTCACGGCCGAGAAGGTGGCCGTGCTGGGTGTCGGCAACGTCGCGCTGGACGTCGCCCGGGTGCTGGCCAAGACCGCGGACGAGCTGCTGCCGACGGAGATCCCCGCCAACGTGTACGAGGGCCTGAAGCAGAACCGCGCCAAGGAGATCCACGTCTTCGGCCGCCGCGGCCCGGCGCAGGCCAAGTTCAGCCCGATGGAGCTGCGCGAGCTGGACCACTCGCCGAACATCGAGGTCATCGTCGCCCCCGAGGACATCGACTACGACGAGGGCTCGATCGCGACCCGGCGCGGCAACAAGCAGGCCGACATGGTCGCCGCCACGCTCGAGAACTGGGCGATCCGGGATGTCGGCGACCGCCCGCACAAGCTCTACCTGCACTTCTTCGAGTCGCCTGTGGAGGTGCTCGGTGAGGACGGCCGGGTGGTGGGCCTCCGTACGGAGCGCACCGAGCTGGACGGTAGCGGGAACGTCCGTGGGACGGGCCGGTTCACACACTGGCCGGTCGAGTCCGTCTACCGCGCGGTCGGCTACTACTCCGAGGAGTTGCCGAAGCTCCCGTTCGACGTGGACTCCGGCACGGTCCCGCACGACGCGGGCAGGGTCGAGCCCGGCACGTACGTCACCGGCTGGATCAAGCGCGGCCCGGTCGGCCTGATCGGCCACACCAAGGGCGACGCGAACGAGACCGTCGCCTCGCTGCTCGCCGACCACGCCGCCGGCGAGTTCGCGGGCGCGACCGCCCCCGAGCCGGAGGCGGTGGACGCCTTCCTGCGGGAACGCGGCGTCCGCTTCACCACCTGGGAGGGCTGGCAGCGCCTCGACGCCCGCGAACGCGAGCTGGGCGCGGCGCAGGGCCGCGACCGCGTCAAGATCGTCCCCCGCGACGCCATGCTCGACGCCTCCGGCGCGTAGCCCCCATCCACCCACCGCGCCCGCGCCCGCGGGCGGCGCGCGGCGGGCACGCGCGAGTCGCCCCAGCCGGCCCGTCGCCGCTGCGCAGCGCGCTCCGCGCTTGGGCACGCGAAGGTCGCGCTACGCCGCCCGTCGCCGCTGCGCAGCGCGCTCCGCGCTCGCGGGGGCGCGGGGCCGTGGTCGTACGGGAGCCTCGGCCGTCCCGGCGCAGCTCCGCGCTCCGACCGGGCGTTGCCGCGCGGTGGGCATGCCCAGGTCGCGCTACGCCGCCCGTTGCCGCTGCGCAGCGCGCTCCGCGCTCGCGGGGGCGCGGGACCCTGGTCGCACGGGAGCCTCGGCCGTCCCGGCGCAGCTCCGCGATCGGGCCTGGCGTTGCCGCGCGGTGGGCATGCGCGGGTCGCGCTACGCCGCCCGTTGCCGCTGCGCGGCGCGCTCCGCGCTCGCGGGGGCGCGGGACCCTGGTCGCACGGGAGCCTCGGCCGTCCCGGCGCCTCTTCGCCCGGCGCGCCGCCGCCTCGGCGTGCCGGGCCGCCTCGTCTCGGTGCGCCCCCGGTGCCCGTGCCCGCGTCCGTACGAGGCCCGTGGCTCGCCCCGTCGTGGTGCTGTCGATTCGGCCGGTGCGTGCCGGTAACAGGACTCGTTCGGCTGATAGCTGCGCGTGGCGGGAGGCGCGAGCCTACGCTGGGTGGTGGAGGAGGCGGGTGCTGCGTCAGGGGGAGCGGACGTGGGGCGGATCAGGGTACTTGTGGCCGACGGACATCGGATCTTCGCGGAGGCGTTGGCGACCGCGCTGGCCGCAGAGCCCGATGTGGAGGTCGCGGCGGCGGGCAGCGCCGCCGGGGCGGAGCGCGCGCTGGAGCGGGCCGCGGCGGAGGCGCGGGCCTTTCAGGTGATGCTGGTCGACGCCGATCTGGGCGCGGGCGGCCTGAGCGCCGTGGCGCCGATCGGGCGCGCCGCCGCCCAGGTGCCGGCGCAGCGGCGGACGCCGGGTGGGGTGGGCGTGGTCGCCGGTCACGCGCCCGTCGGTGACGGGATCGCCCTGGTCGGGCGGATGCGCGCGGTCCATCCCGAGCTGCGGGTGATCGTGCTGGCGTCCGCCGACGACCCCCACCGGGCGGTACGGGCGCTCCAGGCGGGCGCGGGGGGCTGGGTCGCCAAGGAGAGCTCGCTCGGCCGCCTGATGGCCGTCATCCGGGGCGTGATGCGCGACGAGACGCACCTGCCGCCGAGCCTGCTCACGGGTGTCGTCCGCGAGCTCACCGCCGCGCGCCGCGACCGGACGGAGAGCGAGCGCCTGGTCGACAGCCTCACGCCGCGCGAGAAACAGGTGCTGCGCTGCATGGTCGCGGGGCTGGGGCGGCAGGCCGTGGCGGACCGGCTCTACCTCTCCCCGCACACCGTGCGCACGCACATGCAGAACGTCCTCGGCAAGCTCGGGGTGCACTCGACGCTCGCAGCGGTCGCGCTCGCACGCCGTGCGGGTGTCGGGCCGGTGGGGGGCGGGGGGGGGGGGGGCGCCCCCCCGGGCCGGCGGCGGCCCGGGGGGGCCGGCGCGGCGGGGGGCCGGGGGGCGCACGGAGGCGC